>JAEUHV010000311.1 GCA_016794485.1 Planctomycetota bacterium | reverse complement strand
GGACGTGACCGTCGTGCCCGCCGGAACCGAACAGCGCCAGCGCGCGTCGGTGCCCGTGCGGCGCGCCGCGGCGAAGCCGCTGCGGCTCGAAGTGCCCGACGTCGCGCAACCGGGCGGTTCGGTGCGCTGTGTCGCCACCGCCGGGGCCGGCGACCTGGTCACGTTCGCCGTCGTCGACGATCGCCTGTTCCGCCTGCGGCCCGATCCGACGCGGACTCCGGACGAGGCGCTGCGTCCGCACGTGCCAAAGCCCTCCTGGTCGATCCACCGCAGTCCCGAGTGTGACGACGCGCGTCTCGTGTTCGGCGGGTTGCTGGTCGACGGGCGTGTGCCGGCGCCCGGAGACCTGAGCGAATCCACGCCCAGTGCCGGTGGTGCATCGGGGCCCGCCGGTGCCGCTGCGGCTGGCGGCGGCGAACTGCGCAGCGACTTCCGCGCGACGGCGTGCTTTCGCACCGTGGTCGCCGACGCGAGCGGACGCGCCGTGCTCGAGTTCGCGGTTCCCGACGACGTCACGACGTGGCGGGTGACGGCGACGGCCGTCGACGGCGAAGGCGAAGGAACTCTGGCGCGCGCGATGTTCGCGGCGCGGTTGCCGCTGGCCGCCGAGGTGCTGCTGCCGCGCGTCCTGCGGGTCGGGGATCGCGTCGAGGTGCCGCTGGTGCTCGATCGCGCGGCGCACGCGATGGGCGACGACACCGTGCGGCTCGAGGTCGCGGCGGAGGGGGCGCTGCGCCACGATGGCGCCGCCGCCGTCGCGGCCGTGGTCGCTCGTGGTGACGTACGGACGGTGACGATTCTGCTTTCGGCCCCGCAAGCCGGCGAAGGGGTCGTGCGCTGCGCGGCGACGCACGCTGCGAACGTCGACCGCAGCGAACGGCGCGTGCCCGTGGCCGCCGATGGCGTGGCGGCGACCGTGGCGAATGCCGCGGCCGGTCGCGGCGTGGTCGCCGTCGACGTGCCGGCCGAACGCAGTCCTGGCGCGCCCGTGCAGGTCGACGTGCTCGCCGGCGGGGCGGCGGCGTGGCGGCAGCTGGCGGACCGGCTGCAGGAGTACCCGTACGGCTGCGTCGAGCAGACGCTGTCGCGCTTGCTGCCGTTCGCGGCGGGTGGCGCAGTGGCCGGGGATCCGGTGCTGCGCGCCGACCGCATCGGCAAGGGCATGGCGCGGCTGCGGCAATTGCAGTGCGGGCGGTCCGGCCCGTTCGCGTTCTGGCCGGGCGGCGACGCCGATCTGGCGATGACCGGGCTCGTGCTGCACGGGCTCGCGGCGTTGCGCGCGGGTGGTGTCGACGCTGCTGCCTATGGATTGCGCATCGACCAGGCGGCGCTGCTCGCGCAGGCGACGAATGCGGCGGATGCGACGTCGTTCGCGGCGCTGGAACTGCTCGCGGGACTGCTGCGCTACTCGCCCGACGACGCGGCCGTGCGTGCCGCCGTCGCCGCCCGTGTCGACGCGGCGGCGCCGATGCCGCGCGGCACGGCCCTGCGGCTCGGCCTCGCCCTGTCCGCGGCGGGCGATCGGGCGCGCGCCCAGCGTTGCCGGCAGGGGTTGCCGACGGGCGCCGAGGCGCCCGGGTTTCCCGGCAGTGACCCGACCGTGCACCTTGCCCACGAACTCGAACTCGACCGCGCGCTCGGGGCTGCGATCGCGCCGCAACGCGAGATGGAGCTCGTGCGCGAACTGCTCGGATCGGGTTGTCGCACCTACACCGATGCCGTGGCGCTGCTCGCGTTGGCGCCGGGTCTCGGCAACGGCGGCGCCGACGTGCCGGTCGAGATCGTCGTGGATGGTGGCGCCGCCACGCCGCTGCGGTTGACCTCGGCCGGTGGCATGCAGGGTCGGCAACGACTCGATGGCGGCCGCCGCATCGAGGTGCGCACCGCCGACGCGCGCGAGCTGCTGTTCGTGCGGGTGGCCGCGACGACGCTGCGGAGAGGGAACGGACCCGCATGGGCGGCGCCGTTCGTCGTCGAGCGGCAGTTGTCGGGGCCGGGCGTGGTCGTCGGTGTGGACGGTGTGGCCGCGGTGCGGGTCGGCGAGCGCGTTCGCGTCGCACTGCGGCTCGAGACGCCGGTGCGCGCGCGCTACGTCGCGGTGGTGTGTCCACTGCCGGCCGGATGGGAACTGCTCGGCGATGCGCCATGGTTGCAGCGCTTCGACGACCGCGTGGTGTTCGCGTGGCCGGACCTCGCCGCACACGGTGTCCGCACGTTCACGTTCGACGTCGTGCCGACAGTGGCTGGGGCGGTGGCGTGGCCGCCGGTGGTCGCGGAAGCGATGTACGAGCCGACCCAGACGGGTGGATCGGAAGGTTGCCGGGTGCAGGTGTTGCCGCGCGAAGCCGCGGCGCCCGCACCCGTCGTGCTGCCGTTCCTGTTGGCCGCGCCGGCCGCGGTCGCCACGCCCGTCGCCGCGCCTGCGACCGTCTCTGCCCCGCCGTCGCTGGACGAACGGCTGGCGGCGGCGGCGGCGACGATCGAGTCGGTCTGGTTCGAGGCCGTGCTGCCGAGAGGCATCTACGGCTTCGACGACGCGCCGGCCGACGAGGCGCGCGCGAAACTCGCGGCGGCGCTGCAACTGCTCGAAGCCAGCGCGGCCGACGAGCCGAAATCGGTCGTGCGGCACCTGCCCGTGCCGATGTCGCGCGAGCAGCGGCCGCGTGGTGCCACGCTGGCGCCTTGGCGACGGGAACTGCTCGCGCGCCTCTGGCAGCTGCAGGAGCGCTGCCTCGAGAGCACGCTGGCCGATTGCGAACGGCACCTCGCCACCGAACCGGACCACGCCGCGGTCGAAACCGCGGTGCGGGCGTTGCCGGCATCGCGGGCCGAGGCGTTGGCGCAGCGCGCGCTCGCACTGCTCTGGCCCACGAACGTGGGTGCTGTCGAGAACCTCGTCGACGCGTTGCCGGTCGAACTGCGCGACGAGCGGTTGCAGATGCAATTGGTGGCGATGCTGGCGAGCGGCGAGCCGGAGTTCGCCGTCGAGGTCGTGTCCCGTCTGCCGGAGCATTGGTTGGCCGACGTGGCGCCCGGGGCCCTCGTGCAGGCCTTGCCGAATCTGTACGACGAACACACGCGTACCGTCGTGCGTGTCTTGCAGCGCACCGCACCAGGCCGTCGTGCCCTGCGGGCCATGTTGGCCGATCCCGAACTCGCCGGCGGCTTGCCGGTCGAACTGTGGCCGGACGAAGCCTGCACCGGCCTGCCGGCGTCGGCGTGGGCCAGAATGGCGGAGGACGACGGCGCGCGGGCGCGAGCGCTGCTCGCCGGCGGCGCAGTTCCGGTGCCGACCCTGTGGCAGTGGTTGCTCGCGCGTGGAGATGGCGTGCCGCTCGAGGTGCTCGCGATGGCGTTGTGGGATCGCGGCGAAGCGCCGCCGGCCGACGTGATGGCGGCGCCGACCGCCGACCCGACCGTGATGGCGCTGCGCGCGTTGCTCGCCGCACGCCACGACGCCGCCCGTCTCGAAGCCGCGTTGGCAGCCGCGCGGCCGTTGTTCGCCGCCGAGGCCGGCGACGACGTCGAGGAAGTGGTCACGACGGTGGTGGGGAAGCTCGTCGGTGCCCACGGCGATGTCGCCGCGGTGCGCGAGTTCGCGCGGGCGCTGGCGCCGTCCGACTGGCGCGCGGTCTGGCGACGAATGCCGGCTGCGGCGGCTCCGGTGCTGCTGCAACTCGACGACGATTTCGGCTACGGCCTGCCGACCACGGACGAAGTGCTGGGCCGATTGCTGCAGCGAGCGTTCGATCGGGGCGACCTGCGCGACGCCGTGCTGGCGATCGGTGCGGAGCCCGAGGGACTCACGCGATTGCTCGCCGTCCGGGCGCAGTCGGCCGCGGCGCGGCGCGCGGATCTCGACGACGCACTGCACCGGCTCGGCCTCGACCCTGCGTCCGGTGGAGCGGCCGCGGACGCCAGCTCCTTCGTGCTGCCGTTCGCTGCGCACGGCGCATGGGACGGCACGTGGCCGCCTTCGCTGCAGGTCGCACGCGACGACCTGCTGTCGTTCCGGGGACTACGCTGACGTCACTTGCCGAACTGGTCGATCGGCAGACGGCACTTCACGTCGTAGACCTCGGGCTGCGAACCCGAGTCGCTCAGCATCGGCCGGTTCCAGCGGTAGGGGCGTACCGACACCAGCACGACCTTCACGTCGTTGCCGGTGTTGTCGTTGACCGTGACACCGCCCGGGAACCAGCGGAACGACGACCGGATCGTCCGCGTGTCGCCGGCCGGCAGCACGACCGGTTCGGCGAGGTCGTCGCCGGGCAGCAGCAGGGTGTCGGCCGGCAGCTTCTGCACCACGAACAGTTCGCCGAGGTCGTTCGGCATGCGTTGGTTCGCCTTCTGGAACGCTTCGATCGCCTGCCAGGCCTTGTCGAGCTGGTGCTTGGCCACCGCCCGCTCCAGCTGCTCCAGGTAGTAGTCCTGGTGGAACGCGGACGAGAGGATCGGTCCCCACGTCATCGCCGCCGCGGCGCCCTCGAGGCCGCCGAGCGTGCCGAGTTGCTGCAGGCGCCAGGTCTTGCCGTCACGGCGCAGGATGCCGCGGCCCTTGCCGAGCAGCGGCAGCACGCCTTCGGGATCCGGCATCTCGCCGGGTTGCACCAGCGCGCCGCCCTTGATCTCTTCGGGCAGGAGCTTGAGCAGCGGCAGCCAGGTCGCGTGGTAGGCCTGGTACATCGCGGCTTCGTCCCAGCGCACGTCGAACGTCGCGAGCTTCTCGCCGGCGCCGAGCGGCTCGGGCGCGTTCCCCACGTCCATCGCGTCGCCGCCGGCGGTGCGGGCCTTCAGGAACGCGCGCAGGCTCTGCCCCGATTCGGCCATGTGCAGCACGCCGTCGAGCACGCAGAACGTCGGCTGGAACGCCGGCGGCACGTCCGGAATCGTCAGTGTCGTGCAGGGCGTGCCTTCGAGCGTGACCTGCTTCTTCTTGAGGTCCGGCGGCAGTTGTTCGAGCAGCGTGTCGAGCGCCTTGGCGTCGGCGATGCCGAGCGACAGGAAGATGCGCGGCACGAGGCCGCCGCGCGCCGGAGCCGTGGCGCCGAGGGCCAGGCCACCGGTGAACGCCGCGGCGATGTTCTTGGCGATGGGTTCGGGCAGGGCGTCGCCGCCACTGGCCACGGCCAGCGCTTCGAGTGCGAGCGGCAGGTCGACGGCGGCGCGGATCTGGGCCAGTGCACCCTCGGGCAGGGGCTGGGCCGGAAGGGCCGCCTTGCCTTGCAGGATCGCCCCGACCAGTCCCTTCGGCTCGTCGCGCAGGGTGACCTCGAACTCGTCGAGCACCTTGTCGCCGGCGAAGCTCGCGCTCCAGCGGAGGTCTTTCAGGTTGTCGAACCCGAGGGCCACGAACTCGGGCGGCGTCGTGCCCATCATGCCGGTGAACATCGCGACGTAGGCCTCGAGGTCCATCTCCAGGCGCACGCCCGGCGGGTGCGGGGTCGCCGTGCCGAGCTTGCCGACTTCCGCTGGCGCGCCGTTGCCGAACGCGAACAGG
>JAEUHV010000304.1 GCA_016794485.1 Planctomycetota bacterium | reverse complement strand
TGACGTGACGGCCGAACGGGTCGTCCTCGCCGGCGCGCAATCGCGCCAGCACCACGCGCGCGAAGCGATTGTGCGGATTGCGCGCGACGGCTTGCTCGAGCCAGCCGATGGCTTGCAGCCGCTTCTTCTGCAGGAACGCGGCCATCGCCGCGAACACCGCCGGGCGTTCGTCGTCGGTGAGTGCCTTGGCCGCGAACTCGAAGTGTTCGAGCGCCTTCTTCGGGTCGTGGCCGAGCCACTTCGGGGCCAGCAGCTTGCGCAGGCCGAGGGCCGTGTGCAGGTGCGGGTTGTCGCGCTGCCGCTCGTTCGCCTTTTCCAGGGCGTCCTGCACCTTGCCGTTCCACTGCAGGGCAGTGCCGAGGTCGACGATGCGCTGGCTCATCAGGCCGGCCTCGATGCGGAACAGGTCACCGCTGTCGTCGCCCCGTTCGCGCGCCGAACGCGCGGCCGCGAGGCCGGCTTCGAGATCTGCGACCAGCTCACGGGGTTGCTGGTCGAACACCGGGGCGCCGACGACCATGCCGCGGTCGTGCGACCGCACCAGCGCGCGCTCCAGGTACGCCAGGGCGAGCAGGTGCCACGTCTCGCGGTCGGCTGGGTCCTGCACGACCGCCGCACGCAACTGGTCGACCACGGGATCGAGGGCGCTGACGTCGCAGCGGCGACGCGCTGCCGCCAGGGTCGCGGCGAACGGCGGCAGTTGGGTCGCGGTCGTCGGCACGGGCCCCGTCGGCACGTCGATGTGTTCGGTCGCTCCGGCGCCCAGCATCACCCACACCGTGCCGATCCCCGCGGCGGCGGTCACGACACTGAGCATGGCGATGGTTCGGTTCATTGCGGCGGGACGAGCAGTTCGATCGGGTGGCGGACCCGCACCTTGTGGCCGGCCGCCCGCAGGTGGCTGTCGATCTGCAGCATGCAGCCCGGATTGCCGGTCAGCACCAGGTCGACGCCGGCGCGGGCGAGGCTTTCGATCTTCTTGCGGCCTATTTCGCCGGCGAGCTCCGGTTGCAGCAGGTTGTAGATGCCGGCCGAGCCGCAGCAGTCCTCCGGTTTGTCGTGCGCCACCAGTTCGAGGCCGGGAACCTGGGCCAGCAACTGCCTGGGTTGCGACCGAACGCCCTGGCCGTGGCACAGGTGGCAGGGATCGTCGTAGGCGGCGCGCGCGCGGCATTCGGCCGGAGCCGTGCTCAGTCCGCGTTCGGCCAGGAACTCGCTGATGTCGCGGCACTTCGCTGCGAACGCCGCACCGTCCGCGTCGCCGAGCAGGTGGCCGTACTCCTTCATCGCGCAGCCGCACCCGGCCGAGTTGTTGAGCACGACGTCGACGTCGGCGAAGGCGCGCACGTTGGCGCGGGCGAGTTCGCGGGCGCGGTCGGGCTGGCCGGCATGCACCAGCAGCGCTCCGCAACAGCGCTGTGCCGCCGGCACCACGACCTGGAAACCGTTCGCGAGCAGCACCTGCAGGGTGGCGCGGTGCACCCGGCCGAACATCGGCTCCATGATGCAGCCGGTGAACAGCGCCACGCGTTCGCCGCGTCGCGCGACCGTGGCGGGCGGGTGGTGTTCGCCGGTCGGCAACGGGCTTCGTTCGATCGCCGGCGGCACCGGTGGAGCCAGCTTCGCGATCGCGGCCGGGACGACCCGCAGTTTGGTCGCGAGCCAGCGCAACCCGGTGATCTCGAGCAGCCGCAGCACGGCGAACAGGACCCGCAGGCGCCGTTGCCGGGCCACCACGTGCCACAGCAGGAACCGCACCAGGAACGCGCGCAGGCCGCGTTGCGGTCGGTCCCGCTCCAGCCGCGCCTTGGTGTCTTCGAGGATCTCGCCGTACTTCACTCCCGACGGGCATGCGGTCTCGCAGGCACGGCAGTCCAGGCAACGGTCGAGGAACGGTCGGATCGCCGTCGGGTCCTGCACGCGACCCTCGGCCAGGGCCCGCATCAGGTAGATGCGGCCGCGCGGTGAATCGGCTTCGACGCCGAGCACCTGGTGTGTCGGGCAGTACGGCAAACAGAGGCCGCAGTGCACGCAGTCGAGCGTGCGCGCGTACGGGCTCGGCGATTCAGACGAGGATGCCATGAGGATCGAGGGCGCGGCGCAGTCCGTCCTGCAAACGCTGGTGGCCGTCGTCGCGCAGCGTGCCGTGGCCGCGCCGTTCGGGGGCGCCGTGCACGACCAGGGTGGAAACGCCGCCGTTCGCGCACGTGTGCAGGAACGCGTCGGCGGAGATCGCATCCGGTAGCGCCGCTTCGAACCGGCCGCCGCCTTGCCAGAGGAGCGACGCGTTTGCGGGCAGGTGTGACGACAACACCGGCAAGGCACCGACGAGGGTGGCGCCGCCGACCACTTCGCCGTGCGTCGGCGGATCGAGGTGGTCGCGCCAGCACGGCGCACTCTCCGGCAAGCCGTGCCGGCGCAGCATCTCCGCGACGAACGCGGCGCGACCGGCGAACCGCCCCTGCACCGCGCACGAGCCGTCGGGAGCGCGCACGAGTTGCACGGCCGCCGGCGGCACCGGTTCCTGCTGCAGCTTCCGCAAGCAGTCGATCGCAGCCGCGACGTCGAGCCCGGTGCGACAGAACCACTGCACGCAGCGCGGCGCGGGCTTCAGTCGCAGATGCAGCCGGGTCGCGACGAACAGACGTCCCTCACTGCCGACCAGAAGCTTGTGCACGTCGAAACCGGCGACGCTCTTCACCACGCGTGCCCCCGACTTGAACGGCGTGCCGTCGGCGAGCACGGCGTCCATGCCGAGCAGCAGCGATCGTGGCGACGGGCCACCGAACGTCGAAGCACCGATCGGATCGCTGGCGAACAAGCCGCCGAGGGTGCCACCGCCGGGACACGGCAGTTCGAGGCCGCACGTTGCGAGTGCAGCGTCCAGATCGGCGCGCGGCAGGCCGCACTCCACGGTGCACGTCTGGTCGGGGCCGTCGAGCCGCACGATCGCCGTCAGCCGCGACAGGTCGAGCACGGTCGCGTCTCCGGGTTCGGGCAAGCGGAGCTGGCGCGATCCGCCGCTGCGCACGCGCACGCGGGCTGGACGAGTGCCGAGGAACGTCGCCACCGCGGCGGTGTCGTCGGCGACGAACGTCTTGGCCGTGCCGAGGGCACTCACGGTCGGACCTCGTCGCGCAGGATGCGCGCGGTCATCGCGGGCCATTTCGCCGACTCCGCGCAGGCGGAACGCGACGGCAGCGCCTTGCCCGGATTGCAGCGGTCGTCGGGGTTCCAGACCGCGCGCACCTTCGCCATGACCGCGAGATCGGCGGCGTCGTACATCATGCGCACGTGGTCGAGCTTCTCGGTGCCGATGCCGTGTTCGCCGGAGATCGAGCCGCCGAGGTCGACGCACAGCTGCAGGATCTCGTGGCCGGCGGCGATCGTGCGCGCGGTTGCCGCGGCATCGCGGCCGTCGTAGCTGATGTTCGGGTGCAGGTTGCCGTCGCCGGCGTGGAACACGTTGGTCATCAGCACGCCGTGTTTCGCGCCGATCGCGGTGATGCCGGCGAGCGCTTCCTCGAGCCTGGTGCGCGGCACGACGCCGTCGAGCACGTAGAGGTCCGTGTTCAAACGACCCATTGCGCCGAACGCGCCCTTGCGGCCCTTCCACAGCCGCTTGCGCTCGTTCGGGTCGGTCGCTTCCTCGATGCGCAGGGCGCCGTTGCGGGCGAACGCCGCGCGCACCTCTGCGGCTTCTTCGCCGACCACCGCGGTCGGACCGTCGAGTTCGACCAGCAGCACGGCTGCGGCGTCGGCCGGATACCCGGCGCGGTAGACCGAGGCTTCGACGGCGCGGATCGTCGCCTGGTCGAGGATCTCGAGCGCGGCGGGAACGAGGCCGGCGGCCACGATGTCGCCGACCGTGCGACACGCGGCGGTCATCGTCGCGAACGAGGCGAGCAGCGTGCGAACCGATTCCTGGTCGCGGCACAGCCGCACCGTGATCTCGGTGGCGATGCCGAACGTTCCTTCGCTGCCGCAGAACAGCGCCGTGAGGTCGACGGAGCCCGGCAGGCGCGAACCCGCAGGCGAACCGAGGCGTGCCAGCGAACCGTCGGGCAGGACGACCAATGCGGCGAGCACGTGGTCCTGGGTCATCCCGTATTTGAAGCAATGCGGGCCGCCGCTGTTCTCGGCGAAGTTGCCGCCGATCGTGCACACGGTCTGGCTGCTCGGGTCGGGGGCGTAGTGCAGGCCGAGGTGCTTCACCGCCGCGGTCAGGTCGGCGTTGACGACTCCTGGCTCGACCACCGCGAACAGGTCCGCTGTTTCGATTCGCAACACCCGTCGCATCCGGCTCAGGTCGAGCACCACGGCGGTCGTTCCGGCGGTGGGGCCTCCGGACAGGCAGGTGCCGGCACCACGCGGTACGAAGGGCACTTGCGCGTCTGCCAGCAGGCGCACCACCGCCTGCACTTCCGCTGTCGATTCCGGCAACACCACCGCGCGCGGCCGCGACTTGTGCACGGTGAAGCCGTCGCATTCCCATGCCAGCAGCGCGTCGGGGGAGGTCAGCACCCGCTGGGGGCCGAGCAACCGGACGAGGGCGGATTCGAGGCGAGGCATGTGCGGCGCAGCATAGCTTGCTCGGAACGAGACTCGCGTACCGGGGCGTGGCATCAAGGCGCCCACGTGCCGAGTCCGATGTTGGGCGCGTACATGCCGCAATTCCAGGTGAAGAAGGTCGTCGCCGTCTGCTTCCTCGAAGCGGCGAAGTTGACACTCGACCACCTCGGTGCGTTTCGACTCGAACTGTCGCAGAACGGCGCCACGGGGCCGGCGGACCTGCCTCGGCTCTATGGCGAGGTGCGGCGACTACGGGATTACCTGCAGCGTTGTGTCAGTGGCTACCAGGACATCGTCGAACTCGATTTGCCGCCTGCGGACGCTTCGCTGCTGGTTGCGGCGTGCCGCCGGGCCGTCGAGCAGATCGACCTGCGCATGACGGAGCAGGCCGTGCCTGCCGACGAACGCCAATGGCTGCAGAAGAAGCGGCAAGTGGTTTCGGACTGGACGGTCGAACTCGCCGAGAAGCCGTTGGTCGATCTGCCGCTGCGCCGCCTGATGCAGGTCGCCGGTGACGGCTACCGTTCACTGACGACGCGATTGCAGAACAAGGTGTTCGGCGACGTGAAGGACCGCACCCGGATCGTGCCGCCATCCGGCGGCAACGTGAACGGCAACAGCATGGTGCTCGGGGTGCCGAGCTTCGGTGACCAGGTCCGTGCGGTCGACCCGGGCGAGTCCGATCCGCAGATGCTCGGAGTGCCGCAACCGCACACGTCGATGCGGCCGATGCCGGTGGGCGCGATGCCGTCCATGCCGGCTGCCGAATCGGCGCAGCCGCCGTTGTTCGACTACCACAAGCTGCGCGACCCACGGTTGCGTTCGCTGGTCGGTGTCGATCTGCGCGGCTACGAACGTGCACTCGCCGCCAGCGACTTCCGCCTCGCCACGGTCATGCTCGCTTCGGTGGTCGAGTCTGCCGTGCTCGACCATGTGATTCCGCGCCGGGCCGAGTTCGGGGTGAGCGGCACGCCGGACACCTGGAGTCCGCAGGACCTGCTGCTGACGGCCCTCGGCGAGCGGGCGACGCCGAAGGACCGGTCGCTGGCCTACCATCTGTTCTCGGCGCGCAACCTGCTGCGTCCGGCGATGCAGCTGGTGACGCCCGCGGTGGTCACCTCGGCCAGCTTCGATCGCCTGCGCGAGTTCGCGCTGCACGTCCTGCACGGCCTGGGCTTCGGCGTCCCTACCGCCACCCTGCCGCCGGGTTCGCTGTCGGTCGACGACTTCAGCCCACCGCCAGGACTGGGGCCGTCGCTCTGAGTCGCTGCGTCAGCGCGGCAATGGATCGCCGTCGGTGCGTGGTTCGTTGCACTCTGCGGGCGTGCCACGCAGTGCCAGTGCCCGGGCTTCGACCGCGCGGAACACGCGCAGCAGGTTGCCGCCGAGCACCTTTGCGACGGTGGCCTCGTCCTTGCCCGAGGCGAGCAGTTCGTAGGTGAGCCGCGGCAGGAACGTCGCGTCGTCCATGCCCTGCGGCACGCACGGCACGCCATCGAAGTCGCTGCCGAGCCCGACGTGGTCGGCCCCGGCGATCTCGATCGCGCGCAGCACGTGCGCCACGAGTTGCGCCAGCGGCGGGCGTTCGACCGGAGGAAAACGGGCGTCGAGGCCGGCCAGGGCCGTGCGCAACTCGGCGCTGCCGGCCGCGAACTTGTCGCGGGCCGCCTTCTCCTGGATGCGCCGCGTCTGGTCGCGCGCCGACTTGCGCTTCGCGTACTCGGGATCGAGGAAGCCGCAGTTGTAGTTGATCATCACCGCACCGCCGTTCGCCGCCAGGGCGCGCAGCATGTCGTCGGTCACGTTGCGCGGATGCGGGCACAATGCGCGCAGGGAACTGTGCGAACAGATCACCGGGGCCGTCGTCGTGCGCAGCACGTCGGCGAACGTCGCGTCACTGACGTGGCTGACGTCGACCACCATGCCGAGGCGGTTCATCTCGCGCACGACCTTGCCGCCGAGCCGGTTCAATCCGCCCCAGCGCGGCTCGGCCGGCGCGCACGAATCGGCGAACTCGTTGTGGTTGGTGTGGGTCAGCGTCATGTAGCGCACACCGAGGCGGTGGAACTGCCGCAGCAACCCGAGGTCGCCCTCGATCGCGTGGCCGCCTTCGATGCCCATCAGCGCCGCGTGCTTGCCGGCGGCGACCGCGGCGAGCAGTTCGTCGACGGACGCACACGCCGCCATGCGCGTCGGGTGGCGTTCGACGGTGCGCAGCAGTCCGTCGATCATCGCCAGGGCGCGGCGCGCGCTGCCATTGGCCGGCCCCGGCTCGCGCGGGCGGTTCCAGTCGTCGTTGATCGAAGCCGGCGCATCGGCGAACAAGGCGCGCTCGTCGCCGAAGAATCGCGAGTCGACGTAGATCGAATAGAACACCGCATCGAGCCCGCCCTCCGCGGCGCGCGCCAGGTCGACGTGGCCATCGACCGCGCGCGGGCCCATGTCGAAGCCCTGGTCGAGGACGCGGGTCGTGGTGTCGACGTGCGTGTCGACCAGCAACGACTCGTGGTGCAGGCGCCACGCGCGTTCCCACAAGTCCTGCCGGTAGCCGGCCGGGGCCGCGGGACACTGCGGCACGGGCGCTTGCGCCGGTGCCGACGACGAGAGGCCTGTGGCGACGAGGAACGGCAACCAACCGGCGGTGCGGGCGCGCATGCCGGGATCGTGGCGTCCGGCGCCGCGGCTGCAATCGCGCCTGGCCCGATTCGGCGGTTGCGCCCTGGCCCTGGTCCCGTATGCAGTTGCCCTTCCGCTGCCAAAGACCCACGCCTTGCGCCTATTCGCGATCAGTGATCTGCATCTGAGCTTCGGCGTCGACAAGCCGATGGACATCTTCGGGCCGCAATGGGTCGATCACGCCACGCGCATGCAGCAGGCTTGGGACGGCATGGTCGGTCCCGACGACTGGGTGCTGGTCGGCGGCGACACGTCGTGGGGGCTCGACCTCGCCGAAGCCAAGCCCGACCTCGACTGGCTCGGCGCGCGGCCGGGCCAGAAGGTGCTGATCAAGGGCAACCACTGCACGTGGTGGCAGTCGCGCACCAAGGTCGAGAAGGTCCTGCACCCGTCGATCCGCCTGCTGCAGAACGACGCCGTGCAGCTGCCCGACGGCACCGTCGTGGTCGGCACGCGGCTGTGGGATCCGCCGGACGCGCCGTGGGCCGACGCGCAGGCGGCGTCGGTGTTCGCCCGCGAACTCGAACGCTTCAAGCTCTCGATCCAGGCCGGGCGCAAGCTCGGTGGCTGCGTGCCGGGCGGTGCGCGCACGATCGCGCTGGTGCACTACCCGCCGCGTTTCTCCGACGGCCGCGAGACCGGCGCGGTACCGCTGCTGAAGGAGGCCTGCGCGCAGATCTGCGTGTACGGCCACCTGCACGGCAAGGACCACAAGTACGGCTTCCAGGGCACGGCCGACGGGATCCGTTACTACCTCGCCGCGGTCGACGCGATCGACTTCCGGCCGATTCCGATTCCCCTCGAGTGACCCGCATGCGCCGTTTCGTCGCCGCGTTCCTGCTCTTCGCCGCGTGTGCCGCACCACCGCCGGCGGCGCTGCCCGAAGCGACGGGCCGCGGACTCGTCGCGTTCGACGCGGAGGCGCCGGCCGGGGCAGTGACCTGGAATCGGCCCGAATGGCGCGTCGGCGACACGTTCACGATGGTGCGCGGCGAGCACATGCGCGGCACCTTCCGGGTGCTCGAGGTCGCACCCGACCACTACGCGGTCGACACCGGCGGCGGGCCGATCCTGCGCCGCTCGCGCGACCTCGGCAACCTCGGCGAATGGAACGCGGCCGGCGAGCCGCAGCACCTGCTGGCGCCGGCAGACACGCGCTACCACTGGCCGCTGTGGGTCGGCAAGAAGTGGTCGTGCGAGTTCGTCGATCGCGGGCCCGGCGCGCCGCCGGTGCCGCTGCGCGCCGATTACGTCGTCGAGGACCTCGACACGATCACGGTTCCCGCCGGCACGTTCCCGGCCCTGCGCATCGTGCGCACGCTGCGCATCGTCGGCGTCGACGCGCGCTACCTCACGCAGGCGAAGCTGACGTGGTACGCGCCCGACCTCGGCATCGAGATCCGCCAGCTCGACGGCGATTCGCTGGTCGAACTGGTCGAGAAGAAGTCGGCGGCGTCGGGCGGGTGATGCCGGTCACCAGGCGCCGACGACGAGCCGCAGCGCATCGGTCGCGGTGACGGCGAGCGTGGCGTCGAGGGCCATCGACACGACCTGGTGCCGGAACGAGCTGCCGACGAGGGCTGGATTCGCGGGCACGTCGAGCTGCGTCGCGAAAGCGCCGTTCCCCGCGAGCCCCAGTTCGACGGCGTCGGGGTACACGTGCAGGGTGCAGCCCGGCGCGGCGGTGGCGAACACCGCATCGAGCGGCAGGCTCGTCGCTGCGAAGCCGGACACGGCGAACACGAGGGCGGCGTTGGGCAACCCGGTCGTGCGCGAGGTCCAGGTCGTTCCGGTCCACGGCTCGTCCGCTGCGAGGGTCACCGGGCCGCAGCCCGCGCCCGCCGGAATCGCCGCGGCCGGACAGGTGGTGACGACGTACGCGAGGTTGTTCGACACGCGGTCGTCGACGGTGCGGAATCGTCCGCCGATCCACAGGTCGCCGTTGCGGCCCAGGGTGATCGCGTTGCCGCTCGGGTACGAGCCGAGGTATTCGCCGGCCAGACCGGCGCCGATCGCCGTCCAGCTGGAACCGTTCCACCGCGCGACGTGGTTGCTCGTTCCGAACGTGCCGGTGAGCAGCGCCATGCCGACCACGCCGACTCCGCCGTCGGGCAGCCGGGTGATCGCGAGCGGATAGCCGGGCAGGCCCGAACCCATCGCGGTCCACGCCGTGCCGTTCCAGCGCGCCGCGTGCAGCAGGGGCGTGGCACCGCTGTTGGTGAACGTGCCCACGGCGACCAAGCTGCCATCGGGCAGCGGGCACAAGAACACGGTTTGGCTCGAGTCGCCGCTGAGTCCCTGGCCCATCCCAATCCAGATGCTGCCGTTCCAGCGCGCGACGCCCTGCGTGTTGGTCGTGCTGCCGCCGCCGGAGATGGTGCCCCACAACGGTCCGCCGACGCACAGGCTGCCGTCGGCCAGCACCGCCAGGCTGGTGATCGTTCCGGGCGTGGTCCCGATCGTCGTCCACGTCGAACCGTCCCACACCCGGACCCGTTCGTTGCCGCTCGGAACGACCGAGAAGCCGGCGGCGAGACGGCCGTCCGGCAGCACGGCGAGCGACGACACGGTGCAGCCGGCGAGGTTGCCGACCGCGTGCCACGCCGCCCCGTCCCAACGCGCCACGGCCGCGGCCGGCTGGCCACCCGCTGCGGTGAACGAACCGCCGATGACGACGTCGCCGTTCGGCATCTGCACGATCGCGCGCACGCCGGGACCGCAGCCGCTGCCGAGCGGTTGCCACGGTCCGTTGCTGCGCACGGCGATGTTGTTCTCGGCGAGGTCGAGACGCTGGAAGGTTCCGGCGACGACGATGCGGCCGTCGCGCAGGGTCGTCATCGCGGTGATGTTGCTCGTGCCGGGCACGCCGTCGGCGAGGGTGGACCAGGCCTGGCCGTTCCAACGCGCGACGCGATCGGCCGGCACTCCACCGGCCTGGAAGAAGTGCCCGCCGGCGTAGAGGTCGCCGTTGGTCGCGGTCTGGAGTGCCAGGACGTCGCCCGTCGGCATGCCCGACGACAACGCCGACCAGGTGCCACCACTCCAGGTCGCGATGCGCGCGGCCGCGACGCCGTCGATGCTGGTGAACTGGCCACCGATGGTGAAGTCGCCGTTGGCGTGCGCCAGGATCGTCTGGACCTGCGCGTTCGCGCCGATTCCGAACGGTGACCACGCCGTGCCGTTCCAGGCGGCGAGCCGGTTGGCGGCGCTGCCGCCCGCGGTGGTGAACGTGCCGCCGACCAGCACCGTGCCGTTCGCCGCACACGCGACCGTCAGCGGCACGCCGCCGAGGCCAGCACCGAGGGGCGACCACGCGACGCCGTTCCAGCGCGCGACGCGCGCGGCGGCGACGCCACCGGCGTTCAGGAAGTAGCCCACCGCGACGATGTCGCCGTTCGGCGCCGCGGCCACCGCCAGGACGGTGTTGTCGAGGCCGTTGCCGAGCGGGTGCCAGGACGTGCCGTCCCAACGGGCGATGCGGTTCGCGGCCGTGCCGCCGATCTGCGTGAACTGGCCGGCGGCGACGAGGTCGCCGTTCGGGCTCGTTGCGAGGCCGAAGATCGTGCCGTTGACGGAGCCGCCGAGCGGCGTCCAAGCCGAACCGGTCCATCGCCGAACGTGGTCGGCCACGGCGCCGTTGGTGGGGGAGAAGTTGCCGGCGGCGACCAGTTCGCCGTTGGGCAGGACCGCGACCGCATGGGCGCGCAGGCCCGACAATCCGCCGGCGAAGTCCGCCCACGTGCCGGTCGAAGGATCGTAGGCGGTGATGTTGCGGGTGATGCGGTCGCCCGCCTGGGGGAACTCACCGGCGAGCACGAGTTGCGGCGAGATCGGACCCGGCCCGTCGGGATCCCACCACGTCGAAGCGAACACGGTCCCATCGACGCCGCCGACGCCTTGGCCGGATTGGCCCGCGAGGGTGCATTGGGCGGCGAGGTCGGCACCCAGGAGGCCGAGGAGAACGGCGAGAGAGCGGCGCTGGAGATGTGGGGGGAGCATGTGGCGATTCGATGGGTCGGGAGAAGGCGCCGTTCGCAACCGGCATGCCGCCCATCCGTCCCTGGGCATTGTGGCTCCGCCCGTCGGATTTCGCAGGTGGGGGACCATGTTGTCGTCACCGCGCCGGTGCGCACTGTGCCCGCGGTGCGACAGGTTGCGGTGTGCCGGTCACCAGGCGCCGACTTGGAACTGCAGCGCGTTGGTGGCGGTCACGGCGAGCGTGGCGTCGAGGGCGAGGGACACCATCTGGTGGTGGAAGACCACGCCGACGAGGGCAGGGTTGGCGGGCATCGCGTACTGGGCGGCCGCGGTGCCGTTCGCGGCGAGGGTCAGCGTGACGTGGTCCGGGGTCACGTGCAGCGTGCAACCGGGCAGTGCGGTGGTGAACACGTTCGCGAGCGGCAACGTCGTCGCGGTGAAGCCGAACGCGGCGAACACCAGCGCCGCCGGCGGCAGGTTGCTCGCGTGCGAGCTCCAGGTCGTGCCGGTCCAGGGGAGGTCGGCCGTCAGCGTCGCGCTGCCGCAGCCGGCACCCGCGGCGACGACGTGCGCCGGG
>JAEUHV010000279.1 GCA_016794485.1 Planctomycetota bacterium | reverse complement strand
TCGGTGCCCGAGGGCAAACCGATCCTGTTCGGCCCGGACAAGAACCTCGGCGCGTTCCTGATGAAGAAGACCGGCCGCAAGATGGACCTGTGGCCGGGCGCGTGCATGGTGCACGAGACGTTCAGCTCGCAGAAGATCGCCGCGCTGAAGGCGAAGCACCCCGATGCGAAGTTCATCGCCCATCCCGAGTGCGAGGACCACGTGCTGCTGCTCGCCGACTTCGTCGGCTCGACCAGCAAGCTGCTCGAGTTCGTCACCAAGGACGCCGGCCGCAAGTACATCGTCGGCACCGAGACCGGCATCCTGCACACGATGAAGAAGGCGGCGCCGCAGAAGGAACTGATTCCGGTGCCGTACGAAGACCGCACCGCCGCCTGCCAGGGCTGCAATGCGTGCCCGCACATGAAGCTGAACACGCTGGAGAAGATCTACCTGGCCCTGCGCGACCTGCGGCCGCGCATCGAGATGCCGGAGGCGACGCGACTGCGCGCGCTGGTGCCGCTCGAACGCATGCTGGCCATCAGTTGATGCCCGGCCGAGCGCCCGATCCGACCCGATCGACCTTGGCGTAGCGTTCTCGAAACGAACGCGGCCGTGCCACCGCCGGAACACCCCATGCAACCCGTGGCCCGGGCGTTGCTAGAGCCCTGGCGACGTCCCACCCGCTAACCTGTCGAGGAAGGTCCATGCCGCGCCCCTTTGCCTTGTTCACCGCATTGACGGTTCCCGCCATCGGCGCCCTCGCCCAATGCACGCTGCAACCCGTCGCCACCGGGATCGGCGTGCCGAGCACCTCCGGCAACGTGCTGCGGAGCATCTGGTGGGACGCGGACGGCGCGGGCCCACAACCCACCCGCCTGGTCGTCGGCGGCGCGTTCGCACTCGTGGGCGACACCATCGCCCAGTCGGCCGCCGCCTTCGAACCGGTCGCGGGCCAATGGTCGGCACTGGGCGCCTTGTCGAGTCCCCCCAATTCGTTCGCCGTGTTGCCGAACGGCACCCTGCTGGCCGCCGGCCTGTTCTATTTTCCGGGCGGCGGCGCCGCGACGTTGATGCAGTGGAACGGGACCGGTTGGCAGCAGTTCGCGCCGCAACCCGTGGGCGTCGTCGGCGCCATGGTCGTGGCCGCAAACGGCGATCTGATCGCGACGGCATCACAAGCGCCGGGCGCCATCGTGCAGCGCTTCGCCGGCGGAGCGTGGCAGACGATCGGCACCGCCACCAACACGCTCGGAGCACCCGGCGTCGGGGCCTTGGCGGTTCTCGCCAACGGCGACATCGTCGTCGGCGGCGGGTTCTCGGCCATCAACGGCGTCGCCGCCAACAACCTCGCCCGCTGGAACGGGACCGCGTGGGCCCCGCTCGGCAGCGGCCTCGCCGGCATCGTGCGCGCACTGCACCAGCGCAGCAACGGCGACCTGGTCGCGGCCGGCCTGTTCTCGCTCGTGATGTCCGGACCGACGGCCAACATCGCCCGCTGGAACGGCACCACGTGGGCCAGCCTCAGCAGCGGCACGCAAGGCGCGCTGCCGGCCTACGCCGGCGTGTTCGCGCTGGCCGAGTTGCCGAACGGCGATCTCGTCGCCGGCGGCCAGTTCAACGCCGCTGGCGGCACTGCCGCCGCCAAGGTCGCACGCTGGGACGGCACGGCCTGGTCGCCGATGGGTGCCGGCATCGAACCGCACGGCCTGCTCGAGGATCCATCGTCGGTGTGGACTCTCGCCACCGCAGCCAACGGCGACGTGTTCGCCGGTGGAACGTTCGCCATGGCGAGCGGGCACGACGCCACCGGCCTCGCGCGGTGGAACGGCACGACCTGGAACGCCCTGCAGGCCCGCGGCATCGGGCGCGCGGCGACGCACGTCCATCGAACCACTGCGGGTGACGTGTACCTCGGCGGCTCGTTCCTCGACATCGACGGCGTCGCCTGCAACGGCATCGCCCGGCGCAGCGGCAACACCTGGGTGCCACTCGGCTCCGGCGTGCAACCGAACGGCTACCCGCTGCCGTACGTGAGCTGCCTCGACAGCCTGCCCAGCGGCGAGGTCGTCGTCGGCGGCGCGTTCCTGTCCGTAGGCGGCACGTTCGCCCCGGGCCTCGCGGCCTGGAACGGCGCCAGCTGGCACGCGCTCGGCACCGGCCTCGCCAACGCGTTCCGCGCGACGCTCGTCGACGACCTGCACGTGGCCGCCAACGGCTCCCTGCTCGCCGCGGGCGACTTCGACTCGGCCGGCGGTGTCGCGGTCGACAGCGTCGCCCGCTGGAACGGCACCGCGTGGTCGGCGATCGGTCCCGGACTGAACGCGACGACGACGATCGGCCCGCCTTCGTTGCAGTGCGTCACCCAGACCCCGAACGGCGACGTGTTCGTCGCCGGCACGTTCACGCTCGGCGGCTTCGCCTTTTCGCCGAAGGTCGCGCGCTGGAACGGCACTGCGTGGCAGTCGATCGGCGTCCTCGACGGCGCGGTCCAGGACCTGTTGGCATTGCCGAACGGCGACGTGCTGGCCTGCGGTGCGTTCACGACGGTGGATGCGCTGACCCTGGGCAGCGTCGTGCGTTGGTCGAACGGCGTCTGGTCCGCCGTCGGCGCGGGGATCGGCCTGCCCCCGGAGAGCGCGTTCTTCGCCCACCTCGAACGGTTGCCCGGTGGCGCCGTCGTCGCGGGCGGCTTCCTCGAGTCGGGTGGGAACCACTACCCGCTCGCCCGCTTCGACGGCGTGTCGTGGACGCCGTTCGCCACCAGCCTCGGTTCGCTGATCGATTTCACCGTCGATCCCGCCGGCGAACTGCTCGCCGTCGGCAACTTCACTGCCGTCGGCTCGACCGCTTCGGCCTACTTCAGCCGCATCCCGACACCGTGTCCGGCCTCGGCCACGGCAAGCGGCGCGGGCTGCACGGGCAGCGGCGGCGCCAACAGCCTGGCTGCGACCAGCCTGCCTTGGCTCGGCGCGCCGTTCACCGCGGCCGCCACGGGCATGCCGGTCGGCGGCCTCGCGCTGGCGGTCTACGGGCTCGGCACCACGAGCGTGCCGCTCGCGTCGATCCTGCCGCAAGGAACGCCAGGCTGTTCGCTGCAGGTCACTCCCGACCTCCTGCTCGCCTACATCGCGCAGAACCCGCTGTCGACGTCGCTGCCCTTGCCGCCGACCCCGACCCTGGTCGGCGCCGTGTTGCACCACCAGGTCGTGCCGCTCGACATCGTCGCCGGTGCCATCGCCGCGATCACGTCGACCAACCGGCTGACCTTGACGCTCGGCCTGTTCTAGCGGATGGCGCCGGCCCGTCCCGCCGCGGGACGATCCCGACCACAGCGCTGCAGCACAGCACCGCGGCCGTCGATGGCCGGTCCGGCATGCGCTCCTGGTTCCAGCATCTGTCGATCGCGACCCGCGTGGCCCTCGGCTGCGCCGCGGTCGCCGGCCTCGGCGGCCTGTGCGTGGCGAGCGCTTCGGCGCTGCATTCTCCTGGTGCGATGCTGCGCGCGTTGCTCCAGGTCGGGGCCGCGGCCCTGCTCGTCGCCGGGGCCGTGTTCGCCCTGTGCCGTTGGCTGCTCGCCCGCGAACTCGCGGCCCTGCACCAATTGGCTGCGGCGATCGACAGCGTCGAACTCGACGGCAGCGCCCTCTACCGCAACCTGCCTGCGCGCGGCCCGACCGAGGTGGAGCGCATCGTCGCCGCCTGGAACGGCTTCGCGCTTCGCTTCGACATCAAGATGCACTCGGTGCGCGACACCGCGACGGCTCTCAATGCCGGCACGCAGCAGCTCGGCAACTCCGGTCCCGGCCTCGCCGAGCAGGCGAAGGCGCAGGCCGTGACGATCCAGGAGGTCGCCGCGCGGGTCCGATCCGCGGTCGACGGGACCAGCGACACCAAACGCCGCGCCGACACGTTGGCCGAACGCACGCGCGTCTGCCGGCAGCGGCTGCAGGATGCGAGCCAGCGCATGGCCGCGATCGGCGAGACCATCAAGGAACTCGGCGACGCCAGCAAGAGCACCCAGACGGTGCTGCAGACGATCGACCAGGTGGCGTTCCAGACCAACCTGCTGGCACTGAACGCCGCGATCGAAGCGGCGCGCGCCGGCGACCACGGCCGCGGTTTCGCGGTCGTGGCCGACGAGGTCCGCAGCCTCGCGAGGCGCAGCGCCGAGGCGGCGCAAGGCAATGAGGACGTCATCGCCCGCTCGCTCAAGGCGTCGGCCAAGGGTCAGGACCTGGTGGCAGCCCTGACGGCCCTGCTCGGCGAAGCGGCGGGACTCGCGCAGGACCTGCACGGCGATTCGGTGGCGTTGCAACAGGACGTCGCGGCGCAGGGCGACGCGGTGGTGATCGCCTGCGCCCGCAGCGAGGACCTGGTGGCACAGAACGAAGCCGCCGTGGCCACGGCGACCGAGGTCGCGGCCTGCGCCTTGGCGATCACCGCGGCGGCAGCCGCGGTCGAGGCGTGCGTCTGGCCGTCACCCGAGGTCGACGACCGCGACATCGTCGCGATCGGCGAAGCCGACCCGGTCTAGCCAGCCCTCAGCCGCCCGCGGGCTGCAGCTTCATCGCCTTCTTCGGTGCGGCCCGTTTCGCGTCGTCGGCGTCGCGCCGCTTCTGGTCGGCCGCAGCCTGCTCGAGCGTTGCCGCGTCGATCGGAACGCCGGCGCGATGCAGCACGGCCTCGAGCAGAACCTCGCCCTCCCGGTAACCGACCACGTGCCCCGCGATCTTGCCGTCGCGACCGACCACGAACTGGTGCGGGATGCCACCGACCCCGTACAGGCTGCGCGAAGCCCGGTCCTCGGCGCGACCCTTGGCGTCGTGGGCGAAGACCACGTCCGGGTACTTCGCACCGTGCTCGGCGACGAACTCCGTGAACTCGGCACGCCCATCGCTGGTGCACGACGCGATCACGACGACACCGTGTTCCTTCCAGCGGTGCGCGACCTCCTGCAGGTGCGGCAACGCCGCCTTGCACGGCCCACACCACGTGGCCCAGAAGTCGAGCACGACCACCTTGCCGGCGTAGTCCGCCAGGCGAACCGTCTTGCCGGCCGCGTCCTGCATCGCGAAGTCGCGCGCGACCGCGCCGTCGGCCACGGCCTCGACCGGCTTCTCGGGGGCGCGGGCCGCCGGCTTGGCCCAGAACTCGGGGGGTGGCACCTGGGTCGGCACGTCGGCGGCGGCGAGCGCCACACCGGCCTTGTGCAGCAGCTGGGCCACGCCGTCGAACTTGCGTTCCGGGTCGGGCGGCAGGCGGAAGCTGCCGACCACGCGCCGCTCGCCGTCGACGACGAAGAACGCCGGCAGCGGCGGCGTCATGCCGCCGCCGAACATCGAGCCGAGCAACGTCGTCGCGTGGTGCGCCATTCGGGCTTCCTGATCGTCGGCGGCACCGGCGAACGGCCCGACCTTGTCCCAGGCGACCGGCACCGGGGCGGTGGCGGCGTTCGCCTTGGCCCACTGCAGGCAGTCCTCGGGCCTGGCCCAGTTCACCACTGCGACCGCCTCGACGCCGAATCGCGTGCGGATCGCGCCGAGTTCGTCGAGCAGGTTGGGTTGGCCCGCCTTGCCGAGCGTGACCATGCCCACCACCACGACCTTGCCGGCGTGCTGCGACAAGCGCCAATCGGTGCCGTCGACGCGCGCCGCAACGACGTCGGGCACGACCTCGCCGTGGTGGAAGCGCAGCAGCGCCGGCCAGAAGGTCGGCGGTTGCTTGGCCGGCTTCGTGACGGGCGCGGTGTCCTGGGCGAATGCTGCGGGGGCCAGCAGCAGTGCCAGCGAAAGGAGGCGGAACGTGGTCCTCGTCATGGTCGATCCGGGTCGGTACGCGGCACACGCGAGTGCGGTGATGTCCGCGCTGCAGTGCCTGGCGCACGCTAGCGCGCCGACGCAGCCCGGGCACGCACCGAACGGGTCCCGCCGGCGAACGCCAAGGCTGCTGGTGCATCGCGCACGGCGTGATGGCAACATGCCGTGCCAAGGACCCATGGCGACCACCCCGACTCCGCAAGCGACCGTCTCGCAGAACCCCTTCGCCGACGAACTGCGCACCGGCCGCAGTGCCAAGCCGTGCGTGCTGGTGATCTTCGGCGCCACCGGCGACCTCACCAAGCGCAAGCTCGTGCCGTCGCTGATGGGACTCGCCAAGGACGGCCTGTTGCCGCCTGCGTTCGCGGTGGTCGGTTTCGCGCGCCGCCCCTGGACCGACGACGGTTTCCGCAAGGAACTCGCCGACGGCGTCAAGCAGTTCGGCCGCCCGGACACCATGGCGCACTTCGACGCGCTGGCCGACGCGTTCACGTTCCACCAGTCCGACTTCGGCGAGACCGCGGGCTACGTCGCGTTGAAGCAGAAGCTCGACCAGATCGACCGCCAGCGCGGCACCGCCGGCAACCGCATCTTCTACCTGGCGACGCCGCCGAGCTCGTACTCGGCGATCCTGCAGAACCTCGCCGCGACCGGACTGTCGACCGAGAAGGACGGCAAGTTCGCGCGCGTCATCGTCGAGAAGCCGTTCGGCCGCGACATCGGCACCGCAGTGGCCCTGAACGACCAGGTGCGCGCCGCGTTCCACGAGCGCCAGGTGTTCCGCATCGACCACTACCTCGGCAAGGAGACGGTGCAGAACATCCTCGCCCTGCGGTTCGCGAACGGCATCTTCGAGCCGTTGTGGAACGAGAAGTTCGTCGACCACGTGCAGATCACCGTCGCCGAATCGATCGGCGTCGGCTCGCGCGGCGGCTACTTCGAGGAGAGCGGGATCATCCGCGACATGATCCAGAACCACCTGATGCAGGTGCTGACCCTGGTGGCGATGGAACCGCCGGCGGCGATCACCGCCGACGCGGTGCGCGACGAGAAGGTGAAGGTGCTGAAGGCGATCCGCACGTTCAAGCCGGAGGAGGTCGACGAGGCGACGGTGCGCGCCCAGTACACCCGTGGCTCGTTCGGCGGCGAGGACTGCAAGGGCTACCGCGACGAGGAAGGCGTGCCGAAGGAGTCGGTGACCGAGACCTACGCCGCGGTGCGGCTGCAGATCAACAACTGGCGCTGGGCGCAGACGCCGTTCTTCCTGCGTTCGGGCAAGCGCCTGTCGCGCCGCGTGACCGAGGTCGCGATCCACTTCAAGCATCCGCCGCACCTGCTGTTCGAGGGCGGCAAGGCGCAGCAGCCGAACGTGCTGCTGTTGCGCATCCAGCCCGACGAAGGCGTCGCGCTGCGCTTCGGCGCCAAGGTGCCCGGCCCGGACGTGCGGATCCGCGACGTGCGCATGGACTTCCGCTACGGCACCGCGTTCGGCGGCGAGACCGCGGACGCGTACGAACGCCTGCTGCTCGACTCGATGCTCGGCGACGGCACGCTGTTCGCGCGCGCCGACGAGGTCGAGGAAGCGTGGCGCATCGTCGACTCGATCGTCGCCGGCTGGAAGCAGAGCAAGCGCCGGCCCGACGAGTACGTCGTCGGCACCTGGGGACCGGAACGCGCCGACGCGTTGCTCGGCCCGGGTCGGACGTGGAGGAAGCCGTGAGCGGGCCGGCCCTGGTCCGCACGCCGGTGCAGCCGGCGGACTGGCCGAAGATCCACGAAGGCATGCGCGCCATGTGGAAGCAGTGCCTCGCCGAACAAGGCGGTGGCGACGTCGCCCGTTCGCTGACGGTCAACTTCGTCGGGGTCGCCCGCGCCGCCGATGCCGAGGCGCTCGATGGAGCGTTGCAGCGCCTGCAGCGCCGCTCGCCGTGCCGCGCGTTCCTGGTGCTGGTCGACGAGACGGCGGCGGCCGGCCGCGCCGAGCTGGCAGCGACCACACGCGGCAACGGCGCGATGCGCGACATCGTGCTCGAGGAGATCCGCGTCCGGGTGCCGAGCGCGGCGTTCCCGCAGCTGCCGGGCTTGATCCGGCCGCTGCTGATGAACGACCTGCCGACGCACCTGTTCTGGGCGGCACCGTGGCCGCAGAACGCCGCCGACTTCCACGGCCTCGCCGGCCTGTGCGACCACGTCGTCGTCGACTCGCGCCGCTTCGCCGATCCCGCGCGTGACCTGCCGACCCTGGCCGGGCTGCGCACCGGCCGCCGCATCACCGACCTCGCCTGGCTGCGGCTGCGGCCATGGCGCCGCGCGCTGGCGGAGGCATTCGAACGGGTGGCCTGGACCGCGGGCACGGCGACCCACGCGACGATCCGCCACGACGGGGACGGCAAGGCCGCAGCCCTGCTGCTCGGCGACTGGCTGCGGACACGGCTGCAGGCGAACGTGCAGACCGACGACAGCGGCGCCGCGTCGGCCGCCGGACCGGACCACCTCGTGGTGCGCACCGGCGGGTTCGAGGTCGACCTCGGCCTGTTCCGGGGCCAGATCCGCGCCCACGTCAGCACCGCCGAACACTGCTACCTGCCGTTCTCGGTGCCGAGCTCGCGCGGCACCGACGGCGACCTGCTCGCCGCGGCGATCGACATGGTGTAGCCGGCGGACACGCGCCGTATCGTGCCGCAATGGCCGGCCGCCGCACCCGCACCGCATCCCTCCCTTCCGCCGTCACGCTGTCCCTCGCCCTGGTCGCCTGCTCGTCGGCCCCGAACGAGATCGACAAGCAGTTGCTGACTCCGCCGACCGCGTGGCTGGCCGAACCGGCCGACTTCGGCATCGCCGCGGAACCGGTCGAGATCGCACTGCACGCCGAGGCGTCGATCACCGGCTTCTGGCTGCCGCACGGCAACGGCGAGAAGCGCACCGTGGTCCTGTTCCACGACGGCGACCTCAATGCCAGCGCCACCCACCCGTACTGGCGATTCCTGCACGACGCCGGGTTCTCGGTGCTGGCATTCGACCCGCGCGGCTTCGGCAAGAGCCGCGGCACCTCGACGTTCCGCACCTGGCTCTACGACCTGCCGACCCTGTTCGCGTGGCTGCGGGCGCGGCCCGACGTCGACCCGCAACGCATCGCCCTGTTCGGCACCGGCACCGGCAGCCTCGCGGCCTACTGGGCGGCCCGCACACAGCACTGCCAGTCGCTCGTCGTCGAGCACCTGCCGAGCCTGCGCGCGATGCTGAAGGCAGCACACGGCAACGACGACAGCGCGATCGGCGCGATGGGGCTCGGCTTCACCGAAGCTGCGCAGCTGCCGGAGGAGATCGAGCCGGAAGACGTCGCTGCGCGATGCCAGGTGCCGACGTTGTTCCTCGCGACCGATGGCGAACCGGCGCGCGATCGCCAGGCGCTGCTGCGCGTGTTCGGCCTGCACGGCGGCACCAAGGAACTGTGGCTGCTGGCCGGGACCGGCCGCGCACCGCATGCGATGCTGACGCACGACGGCGAATACCAGGCGCGCATCGCGGGCTTCCTCGACGCGACCCTCGCCGGCAAACCGCACGGCCTGCGCACCGAGGTGCGCAAGGCCGCCGATGGCCGCAGCGGGAGCGCCTATTGGGAGTTCGTGGTGACGGCACCCACTCCGGTGGCGGCCCGCACCGCGGTCGAGATCGGCGTGGTACTGACCGACGGTTCGACACGGTTCACCAACGTGTGGCTGGAAGGCGCCAGCACCCGAACGCGGCTCGAACTGCCGTCGGCGCCGGTGCACGCCAGCGCCGGCATCGTGCCCGGCGCCGTCGAGGATCCGGTCGCGACGTGGGTGCGACCGCGCAATGGCCGCCAGCTCGCCGCGGCGGCGATCGACGCCTCGTGGCCGCGCATCGAACGCCTGCGCCAGGGCACCCTCGAAGCAACCGAGGAACGCACCCTGCTCGGCGACCTGCAGGCCGCGACCGCGAAGGCGCCGTTCCCGGCCGATCTCGAAGCGGAACTCGCCGACGTCTGGGCCCGCCTCGGCCGCGACCTCGCCAACAGCCCCGACGCCGCCGAACGCACGAAAGGCCAGCAGTTGCTGCAGCGCTCGGTCGCCGCAATGCCGGGCAAGCCGCATCTGCACGTGTGGCCAGGCCCGATCGCGACCTACGGCTACCCGCAGGAAACCGACGTCGCGATGGCGAAGAAGCTGCTGGCCGCGCCGGCAAAGTGAGGCCCGCCGCCGACCGAGTCGGCAGTTTCCGGCGGAAAATGCCGACTGAGTCGGCACTTTCGAGACCCGCTCACCGCACGGCGATGTCGACGAACACGAGCCGATGGTCGCTGGCCTCGTACGGCTTCGCGTCGGCCAGCAGCGGCCCGGGCCAGAACACTCCCGAACGCACGACCTGCAGCGAACGTGACGGCAGCACGTAGTCGACCCGCAGGTTGCCCGGCCCCTTGCCCGGCGTGTCGTCGAAGTCACCGGTGTCGAGTGCTGGATCGCCGCGCTGCCCGGAGTTGGCGCCGAACTGGCGCTGCGCCCAGCCCTCGCCGCCGCTGCTGCGCGGCTTTGGATCGAACACGCGGTCGTGGCCGAGCAGGCGGATCAGCGCTTCGCGCCGCGCGTCGCCGTCGACCGGATCGCAATTGAGGTCGCCCATCACGACGAAGTGCTCACCCGCGGCCAGGCCCCCGGCCTCGCCTCGGTCGTCGACGATCCAATCCCCACTGCCCGGCGTCAGGTAGTCGACCCAGAACCGGATCTCGTCGTGGTTGCGGCAGCCGTTCCGGTCCTCGGGCCCGTCGAACACCGGCGGTGTCGGATGCGACAGCAGCACGTGCACGAGCCGCCCGCCCTTGCCCTGTTCGCCGATGCCGATCGGCACGTCGGCGTGGGTCTTCGACGACAGCCGCACCGCCCGCCATTCGGCATCGGTGAAGACGCCCGGCGGCCGCAAGGCGCCTGGCATCGCCGACCACGGCAACGTGCGGAACGTGCGCACCCCGTCCTGCAGGATCGGGTGGCGCGACAGCAGCACGGTCGCGTACTGCCCCGGAAACGTGCCGAACCCGTGCGCGTCGCCCGGACCACCGACCTTGCCGTCGTCGTCGAGATCGAGCCCCGACGGTTCACCGGTGTTCACCTCCGGCACGAAGCGGTACTCGAAGTCGATGCCGCGCTGGCCGTTCTGCCCCACCGCGAGGTAGTCGTGCGCGAACACCTCGGCCGCCGCCCCGGCGGTGTCGCGATCGAGTTCGCAGAGCAGCAACACGTCGACCTCGTGCCGCTGCACGATCTCGGCGATGCGCCGCGCCTGTTCGCTGCCGCCGCCGCGCAGTTCGGCCAGCAAGGCCCCTGGCTCGGCGCGGTTCAGCGCCACGTTGAACGACGCGAACCGCGCCACCGGCACGTCCGCCGACCGCCGGTTCAGGAAGATCCAGGCGAGAGGGACGCTCGCCAGCAGGAACACCACCGACCACCGCGTGTGGGTCATCTTCATGCGCCCGCTCCCCCCTGCACCGACGCGGTGAACATCGCGCCGGCGTCGGGAATGCGCTCCTCCGGGCCCACGACGACCACCGTGTCGTCGACTTCGAGCACCGTCTCCGGAGTGACCACCGGCAGGTTGCCGCCACCGCGGCGCACCGCGATCACGCTGCAGCCCGTGAGCCGGCGCACCCCGGCGTCGCCGAGCGACCGGCCCGCCGCGGGCGTCCCCGCCTGCACGCGGAACACGGCGAAGGTGATGCCGGGCACGAACTCGCGCACGTCGGTGGCCTCGGTGCCGACGATCGGCGCCGCCCGGTCGCCGCCGCCGCCGAGCCGCCGCACGGTGCGCACCTGGCGCCCGATCTCGTCGTCGGGCACCAGGAAGCGGCGCAACACCCGGGTCAGCATCTCGACCGAAGCCTCGAGCTCCTGCGGCACGACCTCGTCCGCCCCTGCCTTGCGCAGGCCATCGGCTTCGGCGGTGTAGACCGCACGCGCCAGCACGTGCACTTCGGGCGCCCGCTGCGCCGCGACCTGGGCGATGCGCGACGTCGCCGCCATGTCGTTCACCGCCAGCACCAGGATGCGCGCCCGCTCGATGCCGAGGCTCTCGAGCACCGACGCGCGCGTGCAGTCGCCGAGCACGATCGGCACGCCCTTCGCCTTCTCGGCGCGCACGGTGTCGCCGTTCATCTCGGCCACCACGAACGGGATCCCGACCGCCTGCAGCCCCGCCACCAGGGCGCGCCCGGTCGGGCCGTAGCCGACGACGATCGCGTGGTCACGCAGGTCGTCGTGCTTCTGCCGGATGCCGGTCTTGGTCAGGTCGCGCGCCTTCGCGGCGAGGTGCCGCCCGATCGCGTACAGCGCCGGGGTGATCGCGATCGACAGCACCGCGACGACGAGGAACACCTTCTCGGCCTCGCCCTGCAGCAGCTGCTGCTTCTTGCCGAGCTGCACCAGCACGAACGAGAACTCGCCGACCTGCGCCATCGTCAGCGCCGCGCGCAGCCGCACCCACGCCGGCTGCCCGAGTTGCCGCGCCGCCAGCATCACGACGGCGGCCTTGCCGACGACGACCGCACCGAGGCACAGCGTCACGATGCCCGGCGACTCGACGATCGTGCGCCAGTCGAACAGCATGCCGATCGACACGAAGAACAGGCTCGCGAACGCGTCGCGGAACGGCTCCATCTCCGCCGCCGCCTGGCCGTGCCAGGCCGAATCCGCCAGCAGGATGCCGGCCAGGAACGCGCCGAGTGCCAGCGACAGGCCCAGGTGCGCGGTGACGACCGCGAGGCCGAGGCACCACGTCGCCAGGAACAGCACGAACAGTTCGCGGTTGCGCGTGCGTGCGACGAGCTGCAGCAGCGGCTTCACCAGGAAGCGCGCCACCAGCACGACGACCGCGAGCAGGCCGAGGTTCTGCAGCGAATGCCACGGCGACGCCGCCGTCCCGCCGTCGACGCCACCGGTGCACAGCATCGGGATCAGCAGGATCATCGGCACGACGGCGAGGTCCTGCGCGATGTTGATGCCGAGCACGATGCGGCCGTGCGGCGCCGCCAGTTCGCCCTGGTCGACCAGGATCTTGGTCGTCGCCGCGGTGCTCGACAGGCTGAGCAGGAAGCCGAGGAACACCGCAGTCGGCCACGGCATGCCGATCGACCACGCGACCGCCGCCGCCGCCAGCACGGTGCCGACGACCTGCACGCCGCCGCCGAGCAGGATGGTGCGCTTCAGGCGCGCGATCTGGCCGAGCGGGACCTCGAGGCCGACCGCGAACAGCAGCACGACGATGCCGACTTCGGCCAGCTCGCGCACCATCGCCTCGTTGTGCACGAGGGCGGTGGCGTTGGGGCCGACCAGCACGCCGGCACACAGGAAGCCGACGATGGGCGGCAGGCGCAGGCGATGGAACGTCACCGCGACGACGACGCACAACGCGAACAGCAGGGTCAGTTCGAGCAGGGCCTGTTCGAGCACGGCTCGTTAGGTAGCGCTGGCGCACCGTTCTGCAAGGACGGAGTGGCGCAAGACCTGAAGCACTTCGTCCTGCCTGTCCCAAGCTGGGATCGGCGACGGCGCGACGCGACCGGGCCTTGGGCATCACCTGGGGCGAACCGCCACCCGGCGGAGCCCCAGCACCGTTGCGGCCCGGCGCAGTGGGCTATCGTTCTTCGCCGACGGGAAGCGCCCGCGGCGCGCACCGCCTCCTCGGGAAAAGGACGCGCGGTCGCCAACCTCACCTCTCGGAAGAAACCCAATGCTCCGCACCGGCCTCCTCGCCCTCGCCGCCACCGCCGCCCTCACCGCCAATGCCGCGGCCCAGTTCTGCTCGGACAACACCTACAAGCTGCACCTCGTGACCGCGAACGGCACCCCGCTGCCGACCGCGTTCGATCCGGTGGTCCAGGAGACGACCTACCTCGCCAGCAACGAGAACGTCTACCTCGCGTTCGACCCGCTGCTGCCGTCCGGCACCTACTACGTGCACGTCACCGACAACCCGATCGACGGCTTCGACCAGGTCCTGTCGCAGAACGACCCGCTCGACCGCTTCGTCTCGGTGACCAACACCAACGGCGTCATCACCCTGTCGCTGCCGTTCACCAACAACAACACGCCCGCGGTGTTCGGCCAGGGCCTCAACGGCCAGGGCATGAGCATCCGCCTGTCGCCGTTCTCGGCGCCGACCTACTCGACCTGCCGCTTCAAGGCGTGGTTCGGCGACAACTGGGACCTGTCCGGCGGCCCGGCCAACCCCTACCTCCTCGCCGGCGGCCTGCACCCGCAGACCAACCAATGCTCGGTGCGTTCGTACGAGGGCTTCCGCATCGGTGACGGCAACGGCAGCGATGTGACCGGCCTCGTGTTCCTCGACTCCGACCGCGACGGCGTGCGCGACGCCGGCGAAGGTGGCCTCGCCAACTGGTCGGTGCAACTGACGACCGGGACGACCAGCGTCAATGCGGTCACCGACTCGACCGGCGCCTACACCTTCCCGAACGTCGCCGCCGGTGAATACACCGTGCAGGTGACGGTGCCCGGCACCCACGTCGCGACCAACGCGACGAGCCACTCGATCGAAGTCTGCGAATGCGCCGACGTGCAGGTGCTCGCGTTCGGCGCCGCCCTGCAGTGCCTCCCGTGCAACGCGCGCACGATCGGCTACTGGCGCAACTGCCACGGCCTGCAGAAGGTCGTCCAGTACAACATCCTGCCGACCCTGCCAGCACTGGGCATCGTCAACCAGTGCGGCCAGCGCGTCGCGCCGGGCAGCACGCACTCCTTCCGCTGCTGGATCCAGAACGCGAACGCCTGGAACATGGCCTACATGCTGTCGGCCCAGCTGACCGCGATGCACTGCAACGTGATGGTCGGCTTCGTGCACCCGAACTGCGTCATCAAGGACCCGTGCCTCGGCACGATGACGATCGCGCAGCTGATGCAGCAGTCGGTCGCCAGCCTGCTGGCGCACCCCTACACGCCGCCGTGCAGCGCCGCCCGCGCGCAGCAGACGCTGCTCAAGAACGCGCTGGACCGCGCCAACAACAACCGCATCTGGTTCTGATCGCGGAACGACCGCACGGTCGACGACGACGGCCCGGGGCACGCGAGTGCGCCGGGCCGTTCGTCGTTTCCGGAGGCGCGCCGCGCCCGTTTCGTCAGCCGAGGTCGAGCACGAAGTCGAAGCGCGCGAGGCGCGCGGCTCCGGCGGTGTCCATCGCGACGACCAGGGCCGGATCGAAGATCTCGTCCTTGGCGTTGCCCGGTTCGCCGGGGAAGTAGACCTGCGTCGTCAGGTTCAGCATGCCCGGGTCGGCGGGCGTGTCCTCGCCGGTGGGCTGCAACTTCACGTGGATGTGCCGCGTGCGCCCCGGGTAGAGGCCGGGCACGATCGTGTCGAGGCGGTAGCGCCCTTCGGCATCGGTGAACTGGTGGCCGCGCAGCTTGAAGCCGCGCACGTCGTAGACGCCCTTGTCGTCGCACTGCCAGAAATCGAGCAGCGCGTTCGCGAGCGGCTTGCCGCGCTTGTCCAGCACGCGCCCGGTGAGCTCGAGTGGCGTCCCCACCATGTCGGCGGTGCGCAGCCGCGCGCCGGCCGGCGACATCAGGCGATAGAACGGGCCTTCGGTCTGCTCCGGCGTGGGCTCGGGGCCGTCGTGGCTGCGGCGCGGTTGGCCGTGCGTGGCGCACCCGTGCAGCAGGCTGGCGACGGGTGCGGCGGCAAGGGCGAACAGGAGGCGGCGACGGCCCGTGACGGACTCGGAACTGGGGATCATGGAGGCTCGCAAAGGTGGGGACTTCGAACTGGCAAGCGGGATCCGGCGCAGTACCGGATCACGAATCCAGCGATCGCGCGAAACCCTGAACCCGCCGATCGTCGCCGACACCGCGACTCATGGCCACCACGTCAGAGCTTGAACTGGCGCACCAGCTCGCCGAGGCGGCCGGCGGTGCCGCGCACGCCGACGGCCAGTCGCCCGGCGGACTCGGTGAGCTCCTGCGTGCGCGCGGTGCCCGCGGCGACCGCCGGGGACACTTCGCGGATCGTAGTCGACGCAGCGCTGGCGTCCGCCACCGCCGTACCGACGGCGTTGGTGTCCTCGCGCTGACGCACGACGTCCGTGGCGATTCGCTCCTGCAACGTGTCCGCCTCGGTCACCAAGTCCCGAACCTTGCCCATCGCGGTTGCCGAACGGGTCGCGGCAAGGACCAGTTCGTCGACGGCTCGACCGATCATCGCGGCCTCGTTGGCGGTGCGGCCGGCGAGGTCGCGCACTTCGTCGGCGACGACCGCGAATCCGGCACCGGCGCTGCCGGCGCGGGCCGCCTCGATCGCCGCATTGAGCGCCAGCATGTTGGTCTGGCGCGCGAGGTCGGCGATCACCGAAGTCACCCTGGTGATCTGCTGGGTGTGCGCCGCCATGCCGCGCACCAGCTCATCGGCCTGGCCGACGGTCGCCGCGGCGGCGTTCGAACGGGACCGCGCACTGCCGCTGCTGGACTCGACCGAATCGGCCGACGACCGCAGGCTCGAGGTGGCTTCGTCGGCCCGCCCGACCGCACCGGCAACCGAGCTCGCGGCCTGGCCGAGCTGGTCCGACTGCTGGCGCGACAACGATGCCTGGCCCTGCAGTTCGTGCAGTACGCCGTCGAGTTCCTGCACCGACGTCGAAAGCTCCCCGACGCCGCGGTCGACGGTGACGACGGTGCCGTGGATCTTGGCGACGAAGGCGTTGAAGCCGGCGGCAAACGCTCCGACCTCGTCGCGCGAGCCGATGTGCAGGCGGCGATGCAGGTCGCATTCCCCGGCCCCGAGTTCGGTGAGCATGCTGGCCATGGAACGGATCGGTCGGACGACTTGGCGCAACAACAGCCACGCGAGTCCGAGCAACAGGGCTCCACTGGCCCCGAGCATGCAACGCTGCTGCTGGATCGCCAGGGCAACCGCAGCGGCGCCCTGTTCGTCGCTTTGGAGCAGTTCCTGCCGAAGCCATGCCTCGAGGGCATCTGCAGTCGCCAGGAACTGCGTGTGGGCGATCGCCCCGGACTTCTGTCGGGCCGCGTAGGCGTCGACCACCTGCGACAGCTTCTCGGCGACTTCGGCGGCAACAGTGGCCGCCGTGCGCGCGCGCTCCTCGGCGAGGACTTCGATGTCGTCGTGCGGCTTGGTGCCGGCCAGGCCGCGCAGGGTACCGACCAGTGCTTCCCCGGCGAGTTTCATGTCGAGCTCCGCCTGGTCGCCGTCGGACGTGCCGGCGGTTGCCGCGAAGCGGAAGAACGCGTTCTGCTGCCGCGTCAACGAGTGCCGCAGCCCGGTGAGCACCTCGGCGAGTTCGTCGTCGTCACCCGCCGCGTTTTCCAAAGCACTGAGCCGGGTCAACACCGGCGGTAGTGATGCCTCCACCGCGGCCCGCGCGGCCGTGATCGCGGCACGGATCGGGAGCAGCGACCTGGCCTGCAGCGCGAAGTCCGCGACGGCAGCCGGCACCTGTCCGTCGGCACCCCGCGGCGTTCCGGATTCGATCGCCGCGACACCCTCGTTCACATGCGGCTCGACCGCCTCGCCGCTGCGGAGTCGGCCGACGTCGATGGTCGTGCGCAGAGCATCGGCTCGAGCTTGGATCAATGTGCGTTGCCGATCGGCCCGGATCGCCGCGTCGTCGGCCTGGGTGGCCCCGAGCCAACCGACGCCAGCGAGCAGGACAGCCTGCACCATCGCAGCGCCGATCAGCTTGCTGCGCAGGGAGACCATCCGGTCACTTCTCCAAGACCAGGTCGACCTTCTGCAGTCCACCCTCGGCGACGACGATCTCGCGCTCGAGCGCCTTCAGCTTCTTGTTCCAGGTGCGGAGCGTGTAGGCACCGGGAGGAACGTCCTCGATCTTGAAAGTGGCGCTGAACACCGCTTTCGCATCGGTCGACAGCTCCTTGTCCTTCTGCAGTTCGACCCGCACGAAATGCGGCGTCTCCAGTGCGAGCACGTACATCGTCATCTCCGGGTGCAATCGGCAGACGATCGGGAACTCGCCGGCCTGCGGAAACACGTGGGTCTTGTTCTCGCCCTTGTCGGCGTCGACGTCGAGTTTGCAGCATTCGGCCTCGACGAAGACGTTGTGCTTGACCTGGTCCTCGTTGGCGAACTCGACTTCACTGCCGCGCAGGAGCGGCAACACGTGCGGCTCGAACGAGAGTTTCTTCTGCACCACCCTCGCCTTGCCGGGCTTCGGCGCCTCGGCCGGCTTCTGCTTCGGCTCGAGGTAGAGCACGACGTCGCGCTGGCTGGTGGCACCTTTCGTGGTGACCTTCACCTCGGTGCGGACCGTGCCCTCGACACCGCCGGCCGGAAGCGACCGATCCGAAACGGCAAACACGGCGGCGAGCAACAGTCCGACGGGAAGCATGAGGTTCATCTGGGATCCTCGATCAGCGCATCGGCGCGGCCAACGGGCGGTCGGCCCAGGTGCCGGTCAGCGTGCGCAGGAAGGCGACGAGGTCGTCGACCTGCTGCGACGTCAGATCGACACCGAGCTGGTAGGTCCCCATGACCCGCACCGCTTCGGCGAGCGACGGCACTGAGCCGTCGTGCAGGTACGGCGCCGTCAGTTCGACGTTTCGCAGCGACGGCACCTTGAACGCGTGACGGTCGCGCTCGTCCTTGGTGACGTTGAAGCGACCATGGTCGGCGTGGCTCAGGTGACGATCGCTGAAGAAGTCCTTCTTCTGGCCGAGCTTCTGGAACGTCTTGCCGCCGACCGCGGGGCCGTAGTGGCACTGCACGCAGCCGACCTGCTTGAACGTCGCGTAGCCGCGCAACTCCGGTTCGGTCAGCACCGCGGACTCGCCACCGAGCCAGCGGTCGAACCGCGAACCGGGCGTCAGCAGCGTGACCTCGAACGTCGCGATCGCTTCGAGGATCCGCTCGGTGGTGACATCGGCAGGCCCGTTCACCTCGTTCGGGAAGGCCCGACGGAACGACTCCACGACCATCGCGTCGTTGCGCAACCGCGCGGTGATCTCCGTGAAGTTGCTGCCCATCTCCCCGGCGGCCTGTGGCGGGCCGGACGCCTGCGCCGCCAGGTCCTTGGCGCGCCCATCCCAGAACTGCGCGATGCCGAGGGCGGCGTTGAAGACGGTCGGGGTGTTCAGCGGACCCACCTGGCCGTGGATGCCCACGGCCCGCGGGCTACGGTCGGCGCCGCCGAAGCGGAGGTCGTGGCAGGTCGCGCACGACACCGTCATGTCGTTCGACAGGCGCGTGTCGTGGAACAGTTGACGCCCCAGATCGACGCGGGCCGGAGCGACGTCGAGTTCGAGCGCTTCGGCGGCCTCCTCGACGGTCGGCAGCGGCGCCAGCGGCTCTTCGTCGTCGGGCACCAGGGGAACCGGGATCGCCGCCACCGGCGTGGTCTCGCCGAGCGGAGCCGGCGGTGTCATCTGGCTCGTCGGCGACGAAGCCACCTCTCGGAGTTGGCAGGAGGTCGCTGCGAACAACAGCAACCATGGAAGAACGCGCCTGGTCACCTGGGCCATAGTGGTGCCAGATCGACGCACGAACCGTGCGGCCCTTACCCACGCGAGGAACCGCCCCTCGCAAGGACTTCTGCCCCCCACGATCGCTACGCCGAACGGCCTAGAACACGCCGATCGTCGCCGAAACCGCGTTGCTGGCGGAGAGCGCCGTGACGGCGCCACTGACGACCTCGACGGCGACGACCTGATGGTGGAACACGCCGCCGACCAGGGCCGGCTGGTTGGGGATCGACCACTCGCTCGTGACCGCACCGTTGGCCGCGACAAAATCGACCAGCACGTCGTCGTCGACCCACAACGTGCACCCGGGCACACCGGCGGGATGCACGCTCGGCATCGGCAGGGCGAGCGGCGTGAGCCCGAATACCGCGACGGCGAGCGACCCGGCCGCGAGCCCCGTCGTCGTCGATCGGAACGTGCCGCCGAGCCAGGCGCCGGACGCGGTGAGCACGTTCGGGCCGCCGCTGCCGGCACAACCCGAACCCAACGCGACCAGCGTCGCGGGACACGTCGGCACCAGTTGCGCGTGGCCGGCGAGCACCGTGGTGCCGATCGCCGCGAACGCCCCGCCGACCTCGAGCGTGCCGTCCGGCAGCAGCGTCAACGTCGTCACCGCACCATCGAGGTCGGTGGCGAGCGCCGACCAGGCGCTGCCGTCGAAGCGACCCAGCGAGTTCGACGCGGCGGCCCCGCTGATGCCGACCCGTGTCAGGCCCACGACCAGGTCGCCGTCGGGCAATTCGGCCAGCCCCGACACGTACGGCGACTGGCCGGGGGTGAGCCCGTTGGCGAACGACGTCCACGCCGTGCCGTTCCAGCGCTGCAGCACGAACCCGCTGGCGAGGATGCCCGAGCTGTTGCCCGCCGCGACGAGGTCGCCGTTGGCGGTGACCAGCAGGTTGCGCACTCTTGCACTCGTCGTCCCGAACGGCATCGGCACCCCGGTGCCCATCGGCGACCACGCGGTGCCGTTCCAGCGCGCGATCCGGCTCGCGGCGAGCCCGCCCGCGGTGGTGAAGTCACCGCCCAGCACGACGTCGCCGTTCGGCATGCTCGCGATCGCGTGCACCGTCACGTACGTATTCGCACCATCGGCGACGCCGCTGCCGAGAGCCGACCAGTTGGTGCCGTTCCAGCGCGCGATGCGATTGGCGTTGACGCCACCGGCGGTGGTGAACGTGCCGCCGACGAGCAGGTCGCCGTTCGGCCGCACGTGCAGCGACCACACCTCCGGTTGCAGGCCGCCGGTGACGCCGCTGCCGAGCGGGTGCCACGTGCTGCCGTCCCAGCGCGCGATGCGGTTCACGGCGGTGCCGCCGGCGGCCGCGATCTGGCCGCCGACGACGACGTCGCCGTTTTGCAGCACCGCGACCGCACCCACCAGCGTGTCGGTGCCAGCACCGAGCGGTTGCCAGGCGCCGCCCACGCGCCGTGCGACGTTGTTCGCGGCGACGCCGCCGATCTGGGTGAACGCACCACCGACGAGCAGATCGCCGTTCGGCAGCGTCACCGCCGACGTCAGGTAGCCGTCCATGCCGCTCGCGAACGCGCTCCAGCCGCCGGGGCCGAGCCGCGCGAGGCTGCGGGTGGGCACGCCACCGGCCGACGTGAAGTTGCCGCCGACGACGAGTTCGCCGGTTGCCATCGTCGCCAGCGCGAACACCCCGCTGTACAGCGCGCTCACGCCGCCGAGCGTCGACCACGTGCTGCCGTCCCAGCGCGCCAGATGGTCGACGGTCGTGCTGCCCGCGACCGGGAAGGTGCCGCCGGCGACGAGGTCGCCGTTCGGCAGCCGCGTCAGGTCGAAGACTCCTTGGCCGAACGACAGCCCCGGCATGCCGGCGCCGAGCGGCGACCAGGTCGTGCCGTTCCATGCCGCGATGCGCGCGGCCGGCACGCCGCCGGCGTGGTCGAAGTAGCCACCCGCGACCAGTTCGCCGTTGGGTCCTTCCGCCAGGGCCTGCACGTGGGAATCACAACCGGACCCGAGCGGACTCCACCAGGTGCCGTCCCACGACGCGATGTTCGCCGCGAGCAGCCCACCGGCGTTGTCGAACTGACCACCCATGACCAGGTCGCCGTTGCTGCGCACGAGCAGCGCGAACACCGTCGAACCGGAGAACCCGGTGATGCCGCCGCCGAGAGCCGACCACGACGTGCCGTCCCAGCGCGCGATCGACAGCGTGCTGGGGCCGAGCCAGAAGTTGCCACCCGCGACCAGGTCCCCGTTCGGCAAACGCGCCAAAGCCCGCACACCGAACTGGCCCGACGTCGTCGGCAGCCCCGCGCCGATCGGCGTCCACGCGGTGCCGTTCCAGCGCGCGAGGTTGGCCACGGGCACGCCGCCGGCGGAACTGAACGCACCACCCGCGACGAGGTCGCCGTTCGGCAACGCCAGCAGTGCGTAGACCGGCGCGTTCATGCCGGTGCCGAACGAAGCCCACTGCCCGCTCGCCGGATCGAACCGGGCGATGTAGTTGGCGCGCACGTTCGCGACCACTTGGAACCAGCCGGCGACGACGAGTTGTTCGCCCGCGGGCCCGGGGCCGTCGGGATCCCAAGGGATGGCGGCGTCGACGCCGTTGTTGGCGCCGGCGAACACGTCGCCCGGCGACCATTGCAGGCCGCACTGCGCCGGCAGTGCCGCGACGGCGAACACGACTGGGACGAGGCAACGGAGGAGCATGCGGAACGGGCCGGATGCTAGCCACGCGGCGCTGGGCCGCGGCCAGGACGTCGGCGACATCACGATTTTCGTGCATGCCCGGCCACGGCGCCCATGCGATGGGTCGTTCCCAGCGGCCTGTGGCGCAGGGGGCAGGATCGCCTTCGCGACGAGCGCGCCCGCGGCAGAATGGCGGCCCTGATTTCCCGCCAACCATGATCCGCAACTCCCTTCTCGCCCTGTTCGCCGCCAGCACCCTGGCCGGCACCGCGTCGGCGCAATTCTGCTCCGACAACACCTACAAGCTGTGGCTCGTCACCGCGAACGGCACGCCGCTGCCGACCGGCTACGACCCGGTGACGCAGGAGACCAACTACTTCGCGCAGAACGAGAACGTCTACCTCGCGTTCGACCCGCTGATCCCGTCGGGCACCTACTACGTGCACGTCACCGACAACCCGATCAACGGCCAGGACGAGGTGCTGTCGCAGAACGACCCGATGGACCGGTTCGTGTCGGTCGTGAACACCGCCGGCGTGATCACGCTGTCGCTGCCGTTCACCAACAACAACACGCCGGCCGTGTTCGGCACCGGCTTGAACGGCCAGGGCATGAGCATCCGCCTGTCGCCGTTCTCGGCGCCGACGTTCTCGACCTGCCGCTTCAAGGCGTGGTTCGGCGACAACTGGGACCTGTCCGGCGGCCCGGCCAATCCCTACCTGCTCGGCGGCGGCCTGCACCCGCAGACCAACCAGTGCTCGATCCGCTCGTACGAGGGCTTCCTCATCGGCGACGGCAACGGCAGCGACGTCACCGGCGTCGTGTTCCACGACGTCGACCACGACGGCGTGCGTGATCCGGGTGAGCCCGGCCTCGCCAACCAGGTGGTCGAACTCGTCACCGGCACGACCGCCGTTCCGGCGACCACCGACGCGAACGGCGCCTACGCGTTCGCCAACGTCGCCGCGGGCGACTACACCGTCGAACTGACGGTGCCGACCACGCACCTCGCGACCACCGCGGTGTCGCACTCGATCGAAGTCTGCTCGTGCGCCGACGTCGCCGTCGCCGACTTCGGCCTCGCCGAGCAGCTGCTGCCGTGCAACGCGCGCACGATCGGCTACTGGCGCAACCACCACGGCCTGTGCAAGGTGCAGCAGTTCGGCATCCTGCCGACGCTGCCGGCTCTGCACCTGGTCAACATGTGCGGCCAGTACGTGGCGCCGGGCAACCTGTGCCAGTTCCGCTTCTACCTGCAGTGCGCCAACGCGTGGAACATGGCCTACATGCTGTCGGCCCAGCTGACCGCGATGCACTGCAATGTGATGGCCGGGTTCGTGCACCCGAACTGCGTGGTCGACGACCCGTGCCTCGGCCAGATGACGGTCGCCACGCTGATGCAGCAGGCGGTCGCCAGCCTGCTGGCGCACCCCTACACGCCGCCGTGCAGCCAGGCGCGCTGGCAGCAGACGCTGCTGAAGAACGCGCTCGACCGCGCCAACAACAACCTGATCTGGCAGTGACCGGCGCTGCCGGCTTCGGCCGCCACCAGGCGGCCGAAGCCGTGCATGCGCGAAGGCGCCCGCAAGCGACACCCTGTGCCCGGCGCAGCCTGACCGTCGTTTCCGCCTTGCATTCCGCAGCTGGTCCGCCGTCATTGCGGAATCAAGATGACGAAGGCAGCGCGTAGGAACCGCACGAAGAGCACGGGCGCCGACACCCCGTTGCTGCCGTTCCGACGCCAACATGGCGGGCAGCGAGCGGGTGCGGGCAGGAAGCCGAAAGGCGACCGCGCCGGAGTCCCGCACGACACCCGCGCCGCGTTGGCGGCGCGCTTTCCGGCGCATGTGACGGTGAAGCTGCGCGAACACCTGCCGCCGCTGCGGCGGCGCGACGCGTATGCCGCCCTGCGGGCGGCATACGCGGCCGGCTGCGACCGCAACGGCTTCCGACTCATCCACTACGCGGTGCTCAACGACCACCTGCACTTCGTCGTCGAGGCGACCGGCCGCACCACGCTGTCACGCGGGCTCCAGGGCCTGCTGGTCCGCATCGCCCGCGCGCTCAACCGCCTGTGGCAGCGCCGCGGACGGGTGTTCGCCGACCGTTACCACGACCACATCCTGCGCTCGCCGTGCGAGGTCAGGAATGCGCTGCGCTACGTACTCGGCAACGGCAAGAAGCACGCGTGCGAAGGCCGCGCCGTCGCCGTTCCCCAGGCGATCGACACCTACTCGTCCGCGCCATGGTTCGACGGCTTCCGCGAGACCATCGTCGTGCGCGGCCTCGAGGCGGTCGTTCGCCCGGTCACCGACGCGCACACCTGGCTGCTGACGATCGGCTGGCGGCGCCATGGCCTGTTGTCGGTGGCCGAGGCCCCGGCCTGACGGCGCGAGCCCGCGTTGCGGCCTCGCACCGACTCCGAACTTGCGCCGCGCGGCCGGGCGGGCACATTGGGCCGCCAGTGCCCGGACCGTCGCGTGCCGCGACGGTCCGAAGCCCTGCAGCCCGACGCGCGTCCGCAACCTCGGGCTCGGTGCTGCGCACCTCACCCTTCGGTTGCGGACTCTCCGCGTTGGACGCCTCATGGACCTCTCCTTCCTCGCAGAACTCGGCCTCGACAAGAACCTGAGTGGCGCCTTCGACGGCGCCTGGCGCAAGACCAAGGGCGACGAACTGGTCGTCCGCACGCCGGTCGACGGCACCGAGATCGGCCGCATCCCGATGGCCACCGCCGCCGACTACGAAGCGGTGAGCAAGGCGGCGCATGCGGCGTTCCTGCGCTGGCGCGAACTGCCGGGCCCCAAGCGGGGCGAATACGTGCGCCGGATCGGCAACGCGTTCCGCGAGAAGAAGGAACTGCTCGGCAAGCTGGTCACGCTCGAAGCCGGCAAGATCGTGCAGGAAGGTCTCGGCGAGGCGCAGGAGTGCGTCGACATCGCCGACTTCGCGGTCGGCCTGTCGCGCCAGCTGCACGGCCTGACGATCGCGAGCGAGCGGCCGAACCACTCGATGCGCGAGACCTGGCACCCGCTCGGCACGGTCGGGATCATCACGGCGTTCAACTTCCCGATCGCGGTGTGGGCCTGGAACTCGATGCTGGCGCTGGTGTGCGGCGACGCGTGCGTGTGGAAGCCGTCGCTGAAGACGCCGCTCACGGCGATCGCGATGACGAAGATCGCGGCCGAGGTGCTGGGCAAGGAATGGAGCGCCCTGGTGGGCCTCGTCATCGGCCCGGACGCCACCGTCGGCAGCGCCATGCTCGACGACCCGCGCATCCCGCTGGTGTCGGCGACCGGCAGCACGCGCATGGGCCGCATCGTCGGCCCGCGCGTGGCGCAGCGCTTCGGCCGTTCGCTGCTCGAACTCGGCGGCAACAACGCGATCGTCGTGATGGACGACGCCGACCTCGGCCTCGCCGTGCGCGGCATCGTGTTCGGTGCGGTCGGCACGGCCGGCCAGCGCTGCACGACGACGCGGCGCCTCCTGGTGCACGAGAAGGTGATCGACGACCTGCAGGCGCGGCTCGTGAAGGCGTACGACTCGTGCCGCATCGGCGACCCGTTCGACAAGAAGACGCTGGTCGGCCCGCTGATCGACGAAGCCTCGGCCAAGGCGTTCGACCATGCGGTCGCGGCCGCGGTGCAGCAGGGCGGCACGCTCGTCTGCGGCGGCAAGCGCGCCAGCGTGAAGGGCAAGAAGGGCGGCGCCTACGTGCAACCGGCGATCGTGCGCTGCCCGGGCATGCTGCCGATCGTGCGCGAAGAGACCTTCGCGCCGATCCTCTACGTGCTGCCGGTCCGGTCGTACGAAGAAGCGGTCGCGATCAACAACGACGTGCCGCAGGGGTTGAGCAGCTCGATCTTCACGGCCGACGTGCGCAAGGCCGAACGCTTCCTCGCCGCGGCCGGCAGCGACTGCGGCATCGCCAACGTCAACATCGGCACCAGCGGAGCCGAGATCGGCGGCGCGTTCGGCG
>JAEUHV010000243.1 GCA_016794485.1 Planctomycetota bacterium | reverse complement strand
CCGGTGCCGAGCAGACCGGTTCCGAGCAGCGCGATCGTCGTCATCGGCGCATGCTCGGACCGGGTCCGGCGGGTTGCAACGGCAACTCAGAGACCGATCGACAGGCCGGTCGCCTGGGTGCCGCCGAAGGTGCCGCTCACGTGGTCGTAGTACACGTACTGGAACCAGCCGGCGTCGCCGACCACCGCCGGGTTGGCCGGGATCGGCAACGGCTCGGACCAGAACCCCGCCCCGGGGCCGCCGCCGCCGGCGAGCCGCGCGTAGCCGTACAGCACCGGGAACAGGTGCGCGCTGATGCCGTGGTCGACGAACAGGTCCGGAATGCCCACCTGCCCCCAGACGAGGCCGACGAGGCAACCGCCCTGGACGTTCTGCAGCGTGCACGCGAACGACGCATTGCCGGGGCACGGCGGCCCACCGTCGAAGCCGATGCGCGCGGGGAACGCCGCCACGCCGCCCGATGGCTCGCCGCACTTCTCGAAGCGGGCATCGCCGGACTGGGCGGGGGTGGTGTTGCGCAGCGTGACGCTGAGCATCGAACTCGGCGTCGTCGTGGTGCGCAGGCCGACCAGCACGAAGTCGAGGCTGCGGTCGCCGCCCAGGTCGATCGGTCGCAAGGCGTCCGGCGTCGCCACCATCGGCAACAGGGCGAACAACTGGGTCGCGACCGGCGTGAACAGCACGAAGCCGGGCAGCGCGATCGTCTCGATCGGGGCGGTCGTGACGGCCGGGCCCATCGCCACCAGCAGTTCCGAGTCGGCATACTGCGTCGGGGTCGACGACTGCGGCGGTGGCGCCTGCACGAAGCCGCGCAGGAACGCGACGTCGACGTGGCCGTCGCGGTTCCAGTCGCCGGCCTGGATCGACGGGACGAATTCGCCGAGTCCGCTCACGTTCGGCGGCAGGAACCACGTGCCCCAGGTGGTGCTGCTGACGTGGCCCTGGGCGTTGCCTTCGAACCAGTACACCTGCGCGTAGGTGGTGCCGGCCGAAGCGCCGGTCTGCGCCAGCAGGTAGTCGAGTTCGCCGTCGCCGGTGACGTCGGCCAGCTCCATCGCGCACAGCCGACCCGGGCCGACGTTCTGCGGGGCGCCTATCGGCACGAGGACGCCGTTCGCCACCGCGAAGTGCAGGATCTCGTAGCTGAACGCGCCGACCGCGCCGGTCTCGGTCAACACCACCAATCGGTCGACGGAGCCGTCGTGGTCGAGGTCGACGATCTCGCCGTCGAGCACGCAGCCGCCGATCCCCAGGCGCGACACGGTGAACCCGCCGAGGCCGTCGCCGCGGTAGAACGCGACGAAACCGGGCCGGGTCGATGCGCTCCAGCGGTCCACGGGCCCGCCGGCGAGCACCAGGTCCTGGTGTCCGTCGTGGTCGAGGTCCACGACCTGGGCCGCAGGCACGGAGTAGGTGACGAACGGCGGATTGATCGGGAACTGGGCGAGCACGTTGTCGACCAGCACGTCGGCGGCGAAGGCGGTGGCGTTCGGCCGCGTGGCGCCGAGGTTGCGATGCAGGTGCAGGGTGCCATCCGACGTGAACGTCAGCAGGTCCTCCTGGTCGTCCCCGTCGATGCGGCCGGCGGCCATCGCCAGCGCGGTCGGCGTGGTCGGCGAGCCAGGCACCGCCTGCAGGCTCGGTCCGGGCACGTTGGTCGCCAGCGCCCGGCCGTGTTCGTCGAGCGTGGTGGCCATCGTGCCGAAGAACACGCCGGGCACCATCAGGTCCGGCGCCGCATCGCGGTTGACGTCGAGCGTGCCGACCACGGCCCCGAGGCTGAAGGTCGCGTTGCTGCGCGGCGGTCCGAACGGGTGCAAGGTCTGCGCCGCGAGCGCACTGCCACTCGCCAGCACGATGAGGACGACGAACGAGCGTGCGGTCGCGGTTGAACGCAAAGCACCTCCACGGTGGGTCGGCATCTCTGCTCCTCCTGTCTCGGTCTTGCCGTCGTTCGTCGCTGACTCGGGGAGCAGTCCGGGGGCCGGACCCTAGGGCTCAGGAAGTGGTTTCCTGGCTCCTCCCCTCTTCTCCGGTTGCGGTGGATGCATCATGACGAACGGCACCGCGGCTCTCGGTCGCGGCTCCCGTCCTCTCGTCCGGGGCAGCCCGGCTTGATGAGTGGAAATGCACCTAGCGCGCTGGAATTGGGCGCAGGGTCTTCCAGCGGCTCCGCTTGCGGCCGATGGGCGCAGCCGCGGAATTCCGGCGATCAGTCGTGCTTCG
>JAEUHV010000155.1 GCA_016794485.1 Planctomycetota bacterium | reverse complement strand
CGGAGTTGCGAGGGCGTTGCGAGGACGATGTCGGGGCGCAGTGAGATCACGGGTCGAAGCGGTAGCCGACGCGGTGCACGGTGACGAGGTGGCGTGGCGCCGTGGGATCGCGTTCGACCTTCTTGCGCAGGCTGAGCACGTGGTAGTCGATCGTGCGCGTGGTCGGGAAGCGGTCGTGGCCCCACACGCGGTCGAGCAGTTCGTTGCGCGGCACGGTGCGCCCCGGTTGCCGCGCGAGGTAGAGCAACAGCTCGAACTCCATGCGCGCCAGTTCGACGACCGCGTTGCCGCGGCGGAGCACGCGCGCGCCGACGTCGAGCACCGACTCGCCGACCGCGATCGTCGCGGCCCCGGCCGCGGGAGCCTCGCCGGCGCGCTGCAGCACGGCCTTGATGCGCGCCAGCAGTTCGCGCAGGTGGAACGGCTTGCCGACGTAGTCGTCCGCCCCCCCTTCGAGTCCCTGCACGCGGTCGTCGGGGAGACCGCGGGCCGACAACACGATCACCGCGGTGCGGTCGCCGCGCGCGCGCAGGTCCTGCAGCACCTGCAGGCCGTCGCCGTCCGGCAAACGGCGGTCGAGCACGACCAGGTCCGGGCGCGCCGCCAGCGCAACCAACGCTTGCGCGACGCTGCCGGCGACCGCCACCCGGTAGCCCTCCCGTTCGAGCTGGTCCTGCAGCCCGCGCTGGATCGAAAGCTCGTCTTCGACCACCAGGATGCTCGCCGTCATGTCGGGTCCTCCGGCGGAAGGGCCGGCAAGATCAGTTCGAACAGGGTCGAGCCGTCGTCGCGGCAGTGCAAGGTCCCGCTGCACGCCGCCGCCAGTTCGCGCGCCAACGCGAGACCGAGCCCGAGTCCGTCGCCTTGCGCACCGGCCCGTTCGAAGCGGGCGAAGATGCGCTCGCGCAGTCCGGCGGGCACGCCCGGCCCGTTGTCGCGCACCGAGAGGCGTGGCCCGGGACCGGCCGCCAGTTCGATCCACGACGGCCCGCCGTCGCGGGCCGGGCGCCCGTGCCGCGCCGCGTTCTGCAGCAGGTTGGTGAGGATCCGCCCCACGGCGACCGGATCGGCGAGGGCTGCCGCCTCCGTCGACTCGACCACGCGCACCGCGACCCCGTCGCGTTCGAGCAACGGCCGCCATGCCTCTGCCTGCGAGCGCACCGCGGCAGCGAGGTCGACGGGTTCGGGCTCGATGCGACGCCGTCCCTGCTGCAGGGCCGACACGTCGAGCAGGTCGTCGACCAGCGCCGACATGCGCGCGCCTTCGGCCTGCACCACCGCCGCGTAGCGACTGCGCGCCGCCGCGTCGAGCCGTGGGTCGGCGAGCATCTCGGCGTGCAGGCGCACGCTCGTCAGCGGCGTCTTCAGGTCGTGCGACACGTTGGCGAGGAACCGGTCGCGCAGTTCGCGGGCGGCCGCTTCCTGGCGCAATGCCCGCCGCACCAGCAGGACGCCGAAGCCCATCACGACGAACAGCACGAACACGCCGCCGCCCGTGAGCCATTGCCTTTGCCGGGCGGCCGCGAGCAGGTCCGGCAGTCCGGCATGTTCGACGACGACCCGCACGGGACCGAGGCTGGTCGACGCGGCCAACTCGAACCGGGCCGGATCCGCGGGATCGTCCAGGCCGACGATGCCGGGCGCGAAGTGCACGAGGCAGGCCCGGTCCTGTGCGGTGAGGCGTTCGAGTTCGGCCCTGGCGTCGAGCAGGCGGACGAGACGCGCGCCGCCTGGCAGGGCGACGGCGACGTCGGCAACCGGCCCCACCTCGGCTTCGACGCGGCTCCGCTGCCCGACGAACCCGGCGGGCGCCAGCGAGTCGAGCCAATGCTGCCGCTCCACTTCGGTCGCGGGCATCGCGAACACCAGCCCGGGCTCGCGCTGCAGCCGGGCGCGGCCCCGAGCCGATCGCAGCAGGGTCGCGACGACCCGCGGCCCGGCTGCGACGAGGTCGGCGGCGCTGCAGGACTCGAGGTCGGCAGCGACGGAATCCGCCGGTCCGCCGACGTGCACCAGCGCTCGGGCGCGCAGGGAGCCGGCGACGAAGGCGCGGGCCGCAGCCACCGTCGCCGCCGGATCGCGTTCGAACGCCCGGAATGCGGGCCACTCCGCCAGGAACGGCAGCGCCAGGTCGCGCGGCGGTGCCGGCAGCAGAACAGCCCCGCTCGCGTCCTGCACCACGAGCCCGGGCACCCGCCGTTCGGACGCGGCGAAGGCGGCAAACCCGTCGTCGGGCAGCGCCGCCGCGAGTTCTTCGGCAACCTGCTGGAGTTCGGCCTCGCGCTGCCGCCGCATCGCCGCCACGCGGTCCGGCAACTCCGACGCGGCGCGCGTGCCGACCCGCAGCAGTTCGTCGCGGGCGCTGCGCAACAGCTCGGTCTCGAGCGGCACGGTCGCGGCGAAGCCGAGCCAGGCCAGCAGCGCGGCCGGCCCGAGCAGGAGCCCGACGAACAGCAACGTGTTGGTGCGCAGCCCGAGCACGCCGGGAGCATGCCGGCGCGGCCGTTCCGGTTGTTTGCAAGTTGTCAGGAACGCCAGGGAACGTGCCGCTACCTTGCCCCCGCCATGAAGCCGCGCGTGCTCGTCACCCGCCACGTCTACCCGGCCGCAATCGCGATCCTGCAGGAGCACTGCATCGTCGACTACCACGACTCGCACGACGTGCTCGACGAGGTCCGATTGCAGAAGCGCCTGCAGCACGCCCAGGGGCTCGTCTGCCAGCTCACCGACCCGATCACCGCGAACGTGATCGCGGCGGCGCCGCAGCTGCGCGTGATCAGCCAGGTCGCGGTCGGCCACGACAACATCGACGTCGCCGCCGCGACCGCGCGCGGTGTCGTCGTCACCAACACCCCCGGCGTGCTGACCGAAGCCACCGCGGACCTGACCTGGGCGCTGCTGCTGGCCGCGGCCCGACGCCTGCCTGCGGCGGAGCAGTTCCTCCGCGCCGGCAAGTGGCGCCGTTGGGAAGTGGACCTGCTGTGCGGCAGCGACGTCAGTGGCCGCACGCTCGGCATCGTCGGCTTCGGCCGCATCGGCCGCGCCGTCGCGCGCCGCGCGCTCGGCTTCGGCATGCGCGTGCTGTACGCCAGCCGGACCGCGGCCCCGCCCGAACTCGAACAGGAACTGCGGGCGATCCACGTGCCGCTCGACACGCTGCTGCGCGAGAGCGACTTCGTGTCGCTGCACGTGCCGCTGGGTTCGGAGACCCGCCACCTGATCGGCGTCGCGCAACTGTGCCAGATGAAGCGCAGCGCGTTCCTGATCAACACCGCCCGCGGGCCGATCGTCGACGAAGCCGCGCTGGTCGCCGCCCTCGAAGAGGGGCTGCTCGCCGGTGCTGCCCTCGACGTCTTCGAAGCCGAACCCGCCGTGCATCCCGGCTTGCTGCAGCTGCCCAACGTCGTGTTGCTGCCGCACGTCGGCAGCGCGGTGACCAGCGTGCGCAGCCTGATGTGCGCGCTCGCCGCCGCCGACTGCGCCGCGGTGCTCACCGGCGAACGGCCGAAGCACCCGGTCAACCCGCAGGTGCTCGGGTGAACGAACGGCTGCGCGCATGCGTGGCCGCCGTGCTGCAGGCGCTGCAACTCCGCCAGCGCACCCACGTGCCGATCTGCCTCGGCGCACCGAACGACCACGTCGCACGCGGCGGCCGCATCGTGCTGGTCGCGTTCGGCAAGGCGGCGCGCGGCATGGCGACGGCGGCACTGTCGGTGCTGCCGGTGCATCGCGTGCGCGGCCTCCTGGTGCCCCCGGCTCCGGACGCGGACCCGCTCGCCCCGCTCGCGGTCGTGCCGGGCGGCCACCCGTTGCCGGACGCCGGCAGCTTCGCTGCCGCGCGGCAGGCGCTGGCGCTTTGCCGTTCCGCCGGTCCGTCCGACCACGTGGTGTTCCTGGTCTCGGGCGGCGGCTCGGCGCTGCTCGAACTGCCGTACGACCCGAGCATCGGCGTCGACGACTGGCGCCGTTTCTACGCCGGACTCGTCGGCTGTGGTGCGCCGATCGAACGCATCAACGCGCTGCGCCGCCGCGTCTCGGCGGTGAAGGGCGGTCGGCTCGCGCTCGCGGCGCAACACGCCGCCGGCCAGACAACCGTGTTCGTGAACGACACCGCGGGCGGCTACGGCGACATCGCGTCCGGTCCGTCGGTGTTCGTCGACCCGGACGACGACGACGACACGTCGCGCACGGCTTGGCTCGACGATGCCTCGTTCCGCACGGAGGTGCGCGACCTGCGGCTGGAAGCGTCGCTGCCGGCCCGCCTCGCCGCCGACCTCGCCGCCGGCTCGCTGCCCGCACCGCCGGCGATCCCGGACTCGCTGTGGGGCCGCTGTGCCTGGCTCACCCTGCTCGACGAACACTTCGCCCGCGCGCAGTGCCTTGCCTGGTTGCGCAGCGCGGGCATCGTCGCCGAGGACCACCTCGGCGCCGACGACGCGACCTGTGCGATGGCCGCCGAAGAACTGCTGCTGCGGCTGTCGGCCCTGCGCGCGGCGCAGCCCCACGGCCCCGTCGCGATCGTGACCACCGGCGAACTGTCGGTGCCGCTGCCGCCAGATCCCGGCGTCGGCGGCCGCAACCAGCAGTTCCTGCTCGAGTGTGCCGAACGCATCGCGGGCCAACCGATCTCTGTGCTGAGCTTCGGCACCGACGGCGTCGACGGCAATTCGCCCGCGGCCGGCGGCATCGTCGACGGCACCACGCTGGCGCGAGCCCGGGCCCTCGGCCACGACCTGCACGACGCGCGGCGCCGCTGCGATGCGTTCCCGCTGCTCGACGCCCTCGGCGCATCGATCGTGACCGGACCGACCGGGACGAACGTGCGCGACGTGCGTGTCGCGGTTCACCACGGCTGACCCGCTGGCTCCAGCGCCGACGGCCGCGCCTCCCGACCGTTCGCTGCCAACGGTGGCTCTGCGGCGCCGCCACGAGTCCTGCTCTGGGACTCACTTGCGCCGGTTCCTCAAGTCGATCTTGGCGCAGCACCAAGGAAGGACATCGGGGACATGGGCGTACGAAACTACGGGGCCGCACTGGCCCTCCTGGCTCTTGCCACAGCCTGCGGCGGTGGCGGCGGCGGCGGCACGAACTTCGGAGCGTCCGAGTCGAACTACGGCATCGTCCACCTGCTCGCACACGAGCCGGCGGTCGACGCCGTTCAGGTCTCGCTCGACGCCACGATCGAACTCGAGTTCGACGCGGCGATGGCCCTCGACAGCTTCGGCGACGAGGACACCTGGCTGCGCGTCGACGGCAGCACGACCGACGTGCCGGGCACGTGGAGCCTCGGCACCGGCGGTCGCGTGCGCTTCACGCCGACGCAACGGCTCGCACCCGAGACCGACTACGTGTTCCAGTTGTCGGCGCTAACCTGCGACGCGATCGGGCGCATCGTCGACGTCACCACGGTGGTGCCGTTCCGCACCTACGACGCGACCGCGCCGGTGCTCGCCTCGGTCGACGTCGCCGCGAACGCGACCGGAGTCGACCGCACCCGCTCGTTCACGCTGACGTTCGACGAAGGCATCGCGCGGGCGTCGGTGACCGAAGCGAACGTGTTCCTGCGCGACGTGTACGGCTTCACCTGGGGTGCGACGCGGACCGTGAACGGTGCCACCGTCACGCTCGACCCGTGGTCCGAACTTCCCGGCGACCGCGCCTTCACCCTGCACGTCACCGGAACGATCACCGACCGGGCCGGCAACCAGCTCGGCAACGGCACCACGATCCCGTTCCGCACGGCGGTCGACGCGGTCGAACCGACGGTCACGACCGCGTGGCCGGCGATGAACCAGACCGCGGTGTCGCCGCGGGTGCAGCCGACCTTCACGTTCGACGAGTCGATGGACGCGGCGACGGTGGAAGCGAGTTCGCTGCTGTTCCAGGACGAGTTCGGCAGCATCGTCGCGTTCGCGGTCGACTCCAGCCTCGACCAGAAGACGCTGCGGCTGCGGCCGCTGTCACCGCTGGTGGCGAACCGCCGCTACACGATGGCGTTCCTGCTCGGCGGCGCCGCGGCGACCGACGTCAGCGGCAACCCGCTCGCGGCGACCCAGGCGCGCACGTTCACGACCGGCAGCGACGGCACGCCCCCCGCGATCACCGCCTCGCAGCCGGCCGCCGGCGAGAGCCGCGTGCCGGGCAGCGTGATCGCCACGGTGACGTTCGCCGAAGACCTCGACCCCGCCTGGGTCGACACCGACACGGTGTCGCTGGCCGCGGGCGGCGAAGCCTGGACCGTGGTCGTCGAACGCGCGAGCCCGAACGTCGTCCGGGTGACCCCGGTGCTCGAACTGCCGACCGGCACCGAATGCGTGCTGACGCTGCGCGGCGGCCAGGAAGGTCTGCACGACCTCGCCGGCAACGTGCTGGCGGCCGACACGACGATCGCGTTCACCACGTCGTCGGACGCCGACACTCCTGCGGCCCTGCTGCTGCCGCCCGACGGCGCCACCGGCATCGCGCCGGGTTCGCACGTCACGGTGGTGTTCGACGCCCCGATGGAGGCCGCGACCGTGACCTCCGACACGGTGCGCGTCACCGACGACCTCGGCACGGCACTGCCCGGAACCCTGACGCTGGCGGCACAGAACCGCGTCGCCACGTTCGTGCCGAGCACGCCGTTCACGTCGCTCACCTACTACCGCGTCACCGTGGTCGGCGGCAGCAGCGGCCCGCGGCGCACCACCGGCAACTGGTTCCCGCAGGACCGTTCGGCCCGCTTCCGCACCGGATTGCAGAGCGACACGGTCGCGCCGGCGGTGTCGGCGACGCTGAACGGCATCCACGCCACGCGCGCCAGCGGACTCGTGGTGCCGCCGTCGGGGTTCACGATCGACGTCACCGTCACCGACAACGGCAGCCAGTGGCCCGACATGGGCTCCGTGCAGGTGCAGCTCGCCGGAGCCGGCCCGGCCCCGGGCGCCGCGACACTGCTCGCCGCCGCGACCATCGGCTACGGCACGTTCCGCGTGCAGATGCCCGCCGCGGAGGCACTGCCGGCCGGCGCGTGGAGCCTGACCGTGCGCGCAACCGACCTCACCGGCAACGTCGGCACCACCAGCGTGCTGCCGTTCACGGTGGCGCAACCGTCGGGCGCGATGCAACCGTTCGAACGGCCGCAAGTCGTGTGGGTGCGCACCGACCTCGACCGCGACGGCAACCAGCGCGCCGACTTCGACGACGACATGCTGCGGCTCGGCTTCGCGACCGCGGGCGACCCGATCGGCACCAACGCCTGGCTGCGCCGGGTCGTGCTCGACGGCGTGCTCGCCAAGGCGAGCCTGCTCTACGGCCGTGGTCCGCGCGGCGAACCGATCGACAGCGGCTCGGTGCCGCTGCGCTTCACCACGCGCGAACCGATCGGCATCGCGCACATGCAGCTCGCCCTCGGCGGTCTCGACCCGGAAGGCGACCGCAACCGCGACTACGGCGACGAGAGCAGCGGCGTGCTCGGCCGCGCCTACTACGACTACCGCAACGGCAACGTCAGCGAACGCAACACGTCGAACTCGCCGGGCCTCGGCGTGTTCCCGGCCGAGATGTGGCTCTACCAGACCCACATCCACCTGCAGGTGTGGCCGTCGTACTCGACTTCGTTCGCGCAGCGGTTCCGGCCGCTGTGTCCCGACATGGGCGGTACGCCGGCCGGCGCCCACGCTCTCGACGCGGCGGTCTTGCGCGCCGATTTCGACTATGCCGGCGCGACCACGGCCCAGCGGGCGCGCTGGCAGACCGTGATGGACGCCGCCGACGACTGGGCCTCGGTCATCGGCATCATCCTCGCGCACGAAGTCGGCCACTCGATCGGGCTGGTCGCCCCGGGCGCCTCGCCGAACGGGCTGTTCGGCGACGCTTCGCTGCACGACACCTATGCCGGCGCCACCGAAGTGATGGCCCCGTCGGTCGGCTACGAGGCGATGACCACGCTCGACTACGCGTTCCGCGACATCGATCTGGCGTACCTGCGCCAAAGGGTGCTGCTGCAATGAAGGCCGTCGCTCCGTTCGTTCCGCTGCTGCTGGCGCTCGCCGGCCCTGCCTTCGCCCAGGACCAGGCGACCACGCTGCTGGCCGCAGCGCGCGCCGCCGACGTGGTCGTGGTCGCGCGCGTCGCTGCCGCGACCGACCCGTCGCCCGAGTGGCACCGTCTCGAGTTCACCGTGCAACAGGCGCTGAAGGGCCAGGCCCCGGCGGAGTTCGTGGTGCTCGAACCCGCGGGCGCATGCTGTGGCCGCAGCCTGTTCGCGCTGCAGGTCGGCGACGTACGCCTGATGTTCCTGCGCCGCCGCGGCCCGGCCTGGCACCCGTTCGGCGGTGCCCGCGGGGTCGTGCCCGCCGATGGTGCGGTCGTGGCGCACACCGCGGCACTGCTGGCCGCGAACGGCGATGCGGCGACAGCCAAGCTGTTGTGCGCCAACCTGCAGCACACCGAACCGCGCATCGCCGACGACGCGGCCCACGCCCTCGCCGTGCTGCCGAACCTGGTCCTCGACGGCGGCGATCGCAGCATCGTGGCGCTGGCCCTCCAGGACGCCGTGCAGCGCGGCACTACGCGCGCCGTGCCGCTCGTCGACACCGCGGTGCGCGTCGCCGATGCGGCGATGCTCGACCAGGTGCTGCCGACCTATCTCACAGCCGCGCGCAAAGACCACGCCCGACTGCTGCGCCAAGGCCTGCTGCGCGCCAATGCAGCGCTGGTGGCCGAGCGCCTGCCGCAGTTCGTGGCCGACGATCACACCGCGCTGCGCGCCGCCGAACTGCTGGTCGAATTGCCTCCCGCCGAGGCCGGCGCCGTCCTCGACGGCCTGCTCACCCGTTCGCAGCACCCACGCGTGGCGCTGTGCATCGCCGAAGGCCTGCTCGCGGCCGGCACCGGCACCGAATCCCTGCAAACGCGCCTGCCGGCACCGGTGCTGGAACTGGCGCGCGCCCGCGCCGACCGCGCCAGGCGATTCCGCGCCATCGATCCGACCCGACGATGAGTTCCGCCGCCCAGAACCAACCGAGCTCGATCCTCCAGCTCGCCCGCATCCTGCCGGCGAGTCTGCTGGACCTGCCGTTGTCGCGGCTGCCGCTCGGCCCCGAACTCGCGGCCACGGTCGCCGGACTCGGCTGGTTGACCGTGGGCGACGCGCTGGCCGCCAGTCCGGGGGACGCAGCCAACCTCGCCGACGAAGCGGCGGCGACGCTGCGCACCGTGCTGGCGCGCGTGCTGAACGACGGCCTCTGCCAGTTCGCCACCACTGCGGACGACTGGCCGACCTTGCGCGCGCAACTGCTCGGCCCGCTCGGCGACGACGAACGCTGCTGGCTCGCCGACCTGGTCGGCATCGACAAGCCGCCAGAGCAGCGGCCGCTGCTGGCCCGTGCCACCGGCATCTCGACGGCCGAACTCGACGCCCGTGCCGAACGCCTGCGCGCGACGCTCGCCGAACGGGCTGCCGGCCTGTGCGCGCGCCTGCACCAGAACGTCGTCGCCGACCTCGACGCCAACGACGGCGTGGTCATGGTGGCCCACGCGGGCCAGGGTTCGTTGCTGCACGTGCTCGCGCATGCGACCGACGACCCCGAGCTCGGGCTGCGCTTCTGCGCGTTCCTGTTCGGCAACGAGATGCACCTGCACCACGGCGCGCTGTACGCGATGTCGCCGCGCCGCTTCCGCCGCCTCGTGCGCGCCCTGCCGCGGCTGCTGCCCCACACCCGGCTGCCGTTGCCGGTCGACACCATCGCGCACGAACTCGAGAGCCTCGGCCACTTCGTGCCGCGCGGCGCGCTGCTGCAGATCCTGCGCAGCGAGCTGCGCATCGCGATCGAACTGGACGGTGAACGCGGCGAAGTCGCGGCCGCCGACCCGCGCCGACCGGCCGCGCGCCTCGCCGAACTGCTGGGCCAGGCCGGCCGACCGCTCCCGCTCGCCGACCTGGTATTCGCCTGGCGCGAGTGCTACCGCAGCGGCTCGCGCTCGCGCCTGCAGCGCCTGCTGCGCACGAGCGACCTGTTCCTGCAGGTCGGTCCCGACGCCTGGGCGCTGCGGGCCGACCACAAGGCGGCACTCGAAGCCGTCCACGACAACGCCGAAAAGGTCGCGCGCCAGCTGCAGACCCTCGGCGGCCGCCACCACGTTTCGACCCTGCTCGGCGACGGCACCGACGAACGCACCGAGTGGCTGGTGCTCGACCACCTCGCGCACGACCCTCGCGTACGGCTGCTCGGCCGCGGCGACGCCTGCGCCGCGACCCATCGCCAGTCGCGCGTGCTCGAAGGCCTGCTGGCCGCGTTCCGCAAGGCCGCCGGCGAAGTCGTCGAGAGCCTGTTCCTCAGCAACCAGCCGGGTTCCCAACGTCGCCTGGTGCAACGCCTGCTGCGGCACAACCGCCGGTTCGTGCAACCCGCACCCGACCGCGTCGACACGCTGACCAACTGGCCGTTCAACGACGAACGCATGCAGCGGCTGCTGGCGCTCGTCGACGACCACCTTCGGCGTCGCGCCGGCCACGCCACCGCGACCGCACTGAAGGTGCTCGTCGATCAGACCGACCTCGGCGGCGACTGGTTGACGCCGCGGCTGCTCGCCGACGTGCTGCGGCGCAACGGCCCGTTCGAACTGCTGCCCGGCGACATCGTCGCGCGCCGCGAACTGGCACTCGCGACTTCGGTCTTGCGCAGCGCGCGGCTGGCCCTGCGCGACGCCGGCGTGCCGCTGTCGGTCGACGACGTGCTGCGGGCGCGGCCCGAACTCGCCGAGTTCGCCCCGTGCCTGCACGAACTGCTCGCCGGCGACCCGCTGGTGCAATCGCCCGACGGCGTCACGTTCCAGCTGGCGTGATCCGGCGCCCGCCGCCCGGCCACCCGTCGCGATCGGCCAGGCGGTCGCACAACCACACCGACGGCCACGCCAGCAAGGCGCCGGCAGCGACGTCGAGCGTCCAGTGGTAGCGCAGCAGCATCGTGCTCGCGACCAGCAGCACGCACGGTGCGAGCAGCCACCAGAACACGCGTCGATGCCAGCGCCACACGTTCGCCAAGGCGACCAGGGTCAGCATCGTGTGGCCGCTCGGGAAGCAGTCCCAGGGGTTCGCCTCGCCGGCGTCGATCGACGCGCGCAGCCACGTAGTCAGCCAGACTCCCGTGATCTCGCGGTCGAAGGCGAGCACGACCTTGGGCGCCAGCGTGGGCACCAGCAGGTAACCCAGGTAGCTGGCGAGGAACCCACCGACGAGGCGCAGCACGGCCCGGTCGAACGCAGCCCGGCCGCTGCCGATGCCGGCCGCGACCGCCGACAACGCGCAGATGCCGTAGAACGCGAAGTAGCACACCTGCAGAACCTCGACGACGACGGCGGGGAACGTCTCGACGAGCCGCCCGACATCGGTGC
>JAEUHV010000117.1 GCA_016794485.1 Planctomycetota bacterium | reverse complement strand
ACCGTTCCGTGCCGGCCGGGCCGGCCCGGCCGCCGTTCAGTCCTCGATCCAGGTGCCGACGAACCGATGCGCCACGAAGCTGGTGAACTTCTGGGGTGACAGCAGGTTCATCTGCCAGCCGTGCAGGTTGCCGTCGTCCTGCTGGTTGTGTTCGACGTAGTGGCGCAGGTCGCCGATCGTGGTGCGGTCGTTCGAATCGTAGATCGCGTCCACGGCCCACACGGCGGCACCCGAGTGGACGGAAACCAGCTGGGTGCGCATGCCGAGGTGCGGCGGGGTGTAGGGCCGCCAGGCCGTCACCGACCCGAGGAACAGGCCGTCGAGCGCGTAGCGGTTGCACAGGCGCACCATCGCTTCGGTCGACAGCCGGCCGCGAGCCAGCGAACGGTTGAGTTCGTCGTCTTCGCTGGCGTCCGCGGGCAGCGGCACGACCTCGAAGCGGCGCAACTTCTGCAGCTCCGCGACGAACGCATCGCGCACCTTCACGCAGTCGGCCTGTACGCCGGATTCCTGCGCGAACGGCAGCACCATGATGCGGCGCACGTTCTCCAGGTCGGCTTGCTCGGCGAGGAAGCAGTTGATCGGTTTCGGTTCGTGCGGCTGGCCCCACGTGCAGCCGGCGAACGCCAGCACGGCGGCGAACGCAGCGAGGTGTGGCGAGCGCATCAGCGGCTCCGCGGCGGCGTGGCCGCGGCCTCCACGGCGGTCGGCGCGTTCTGGTCGAGGGTCGCCTTCAACGCCTCGATCTTCGCTTGCAGCGCGACCTGTTCGAGCTTCGCCTTCTCCAGCGACAGGCTCAGGATGCGGGCCTCGAGGTCGCGGCGGCGCTTGCGCAGTTCCTCGGTCTCGGCTTCGGACTGGGCGCGCAGCGACTGTTCGCGCTGCAGCGCCTGGCTCTCGTTGCCGAGGCGCGCGGTCAGGTTCTTGTTCTCGCCGAGCACCTGTTCGAGGCGCTTCTCCAGCTGCGAATGGGCTTCGCGCAGGGTCTTGAACTCGCTGAGCAGCAGACTCTGCTTGTTGCCCCAGTCCATCTCGGTGTTGACGCCGGCTTCGGGCAGCGAGCCCTTGTAGCCGTCGAGCGGATCGGTCGCGACCGGCTCGAACAGCTTCGGCGTGGTGGTGCAGCCTGCGGCGAACACGCCCGCGAGTGCGAGTGGCCACGCGAGCGCCAGCCGGATCGAACGGAACGAATGCAGCGACGTCGTCATCTCAGTTCTCCTTGCCGTAGACACACTCCACGACCGCCACGGCGCCACAGCCGCAGCGCACCTCGAACCCGGCGATGCGATCGCCGTCGAGCAGCGGCACGACCGTGATCGGCCTTGCCGCGTGGCCCTGCTCGGTGCTGCCGCAGTCGACGAGTGCGGGCTGGGTGGCCATCCGCACGGCGTCGCGCCGGATCACGCCGGGCTTGTGGTTCGGGTCGGACATGGGGCGTTGGGGGCCGCCGTCACGCGATCACATCGACGTGCCGGGCGGTCTCCTGGCTCTTTCGACCGCTCGCACCCCCGACCTGAAGCGGCCGTCGCATCGGGACTTGCCCGGCGTCCGGTTCGCCCGCTTCAGCGCCCTCCTTCTGGGCGCTGGATTCCTGCTGCAGCGCCCGGCGGAACGCTTCGGCCTGGTCGCGTTTGGACTTGCCGTCGCGGCGCTCCGTGACACGTTGGCCGCCGACGACGACAGCGGGAACGGCGCGCATCGGTTCCATGGCTAGTCGCTCTCCTTCAGCTTCAGGCGCAACCGTTCGACCGCGCGCGTCAGGATCTGGCTGACGCGTGATTCGGTGACGCCGAGCACTTCGCCGATCTCCTTCAGGAACAGCTGCTCGTGGTAGTACAGCACGACCACGTGGCGATCGGTCTCGGGCAGCTCCGCGATCGCCTTGGTCAGGCGCGCGAGGTTCTCCTTGTCGCCGGCCAGCAGGCGCGGGTCGGCGACGTCGTCGCTGGCGATCTGGCTCGCCAGCGAACCGCCGTCCTCGTCGGTGCCGCGTTGTTCGTCGAGCGACAACGTGCGCGCGGTGTGCAGCGCCTGCAGGTCCTCGTCGAGTTCGCGTTCGCTGCAGCCGAGCACTTCGGCGATCTCGGCCAGCGTCGGTTCGCGGTCGAGTTCGGCCCACAGCTTGGAGTTGGCGCGGTCGAGCTTGCGCAGGCGATCGCGGCGGTTGCGCGGCACGGGGTCGTGCTTGCGCACTTCGTCGAGGATCGCGCCGCGGATCGCGGTGTAGGCGAACGTCTTGAACGACGCCCCGCGCGCGGGGTCGTAGGTCGACGCCGCGTGCATCAGGCCCATGACCCCGACCGAATGGAAGTCGTCGCGGTCGAGCGAACCCGGCATGGTGACCGGCAGGCGTGCGACCACGTAGCGCACCAGCGGCAGGAACTGCTCGATCAGGCGGTCGCGTTCGGCGACGGAGCGCACGATCTTCTGCGTGGCGCCCTTCACGCGTCCTCCTTGGCCTGCGCCTCGGCCTTCTTCTTGGCCTCGTCGCGGGCGATCGCGTCGAGCACGGTCCCGACCACGGGACGCGCCAGCAGCTGGCCGACGACGAGCGCAATGCCGGCGGCGGCGACCGAGCGCCACAGCGCGGTGCTGCCGTCGACGCCGGCCAGCCACGCGACGAGGAAGGTGACCCCGAATGCGATGCTGGTCAGGTACGCCGCGAGCAGGCGTGTCAGTTCGTGACTGCCGTTTGCCGACTCCATCTGTTGCCGAACCGTCATCGGCAACCGCGTCGGCGCAGGTTGAGACGGAAGCGCGGAAGTCGCGGCGCGATCGGGGTTTCCCCTGAGGCCGGCTCAGCGGGGCAGGCCGGACGCGGCCCCGAACCGCGAACCGGACCGGACCCACGCGCGCCATTCGGACTCGACGTCGCCGACTTCGCGGTCCAGGGTCGTCCGGATCACCTCGGCCATTTCGGTCTCGGTCGGTCGCTCCTTCGTCAACCCCTGCAGCAACGCCGGCCAGCGATCGGGATGGCGCGCCAGCACGTAGAGCACGAACGTCCACATCTTGGCGCGCACCGGTTCGCGGAAGCGTTCGAGCTTTTCGCACGCGGCCTGCGCGATTGGCATGTCGGCACCGCGGTCGACGAGATCGCGCAGCTTGGCGAGCCACTGCGCCGGGTCGCGGGGCCAGTCGTCTTTGCCGCCCGCGACCGTCGCCGGGATGATGTAGCGCGCGTGCACGCTCTCGCACAGCAGCCACGTCATCGCGTGCACCAGGCCCTCGCTGCCGGCGCCGCGCACCAGCATGCAGCGCTTTGTGACGAGGCCCACGGCGTAGTCCGCGTCCCGTTCCGGTTGGTGCATCTGCCATTCGGCGCCGCCGGTGGTCGATTGGAACCGGTTGGCCGAGAACAGGCGCGACGCGGAGGGGGATGCGTCGCCGAGCACCGCCTTGTCTCCGGCGAACAGGCGTTCCCGTTCCTCGGGCGTGCGTACCAACACGACCCACTGCACCCTGCTCTTGTCCAGCGCCACGCGGGCCTTCGCGTCTGCGGGAAGGAGCCAGTCGAGCATTTGCATGGCACGTTCCGCCCAGCGAACGCAGTCGAGCGCGGCCTGCTGGTCGAGCGCCCACCACGTGAAGTTACGGCCGCGTGCGCCCAGGAACGGCAAGCCCGAGCCCTTCAGCTCCGTCGGCATGAACTGCGTCGGCAGTGTCTCGACGGCGATTTCGGCCGTGGCGACCACCTGGGTCTTGGCGAGGATCTCGCGCAACCGCCGCGCGGTCGCCACCTGCTCCGCGGTGCCGTGGAAGCCCTCGAACGACTCGTGGCCGAGAGCCGTGTGTGCCTTGGCGTTGTCCGGCTCGAACCACAACGTGCGCTCGAACTGGGCCTGCGCGCGCAACTGCTCACCGGCAGCGGCCAGCCGTTCGGCGAGGCCGAGGTGCAGGGCTGCCGCCTTCTTGCGGGTCGCGGCCCACGCGTCCGCGACCAGCTTCATCTGCGTCGGCGAACCGCCGTCGGGCGGCAGCTTGGAATCGTCACCCGGCTGCCATTCGCCCTTCACCTTCTTCCAACCGAGGCCGGTGCGGGCCGGCACGCTCTCGAGGTCGTAGTGGTCGAGCACCTGCTCCCAGGCGATGCGCGCCTGGGCCGGCATCTTGGCTCCTTCGGCAGTGCGGCCGAACGCGACCAGCAGCTTCGCCACGAGTGGGTCGAGCTCCGCCTCGGACTTCGGGGCTTCGGTGGACGGAGCCTGTGCCACCGCTGCGGTAGCGGCGACGAACGTGGACAGCACGGCGAGGGCGACGATCCGCATCGGCGGCGCAGTCTATCTAGCGCCCGCCGGAACCGGATCGAGCGACGGCACGAGGCCGAGTCCGCTCGCTTCGACCGCCTTGCGGAACGTCGCGAGCGGCCCCGCAACGAACGCATCGACCGCCGCCGCCACCGCCGGCACCTTCGCCGCGGCGCGCGCCATCGACTCGGTCTCGGTGCGGTTCGGCGCGTCGTCGGTGCCGCTCACCCGCGCGAGCTGCTGGATCTGCGCCATCAGCCCTTCGTCGTCACGGTTGATGCCCTGCACCGGCTTCTGGCCCCACAGCGACACCTCGACCGCGTCGAACGCCTTCCTCACTTCGGTGAGCGCGTCGCGCAGCGCCTTGTGCGGATCGTCGGCGCCGGCCTTCGCCTTCGGTTCGACCGCGAGCCGTTTCTCCACCACGTCGAGATCGCGTTTGCAGCGCGCCAGCCGCTGCGTCGCCCGGTGCAGGTCCGCCTGCATCTGCTGCCGCTGTGCGCGCAAGGCGTCCTTCGCCTGCCGGTCGGCCAGCGCGATCGCGACGCGCGGGTCGGGTAGCACCGTCGCCTTCACTTCGCGCGCCTCGCCCTGGAAGCGGATCGTCAGCGTGTAGTCGCCGGGCAGGACCTCGCGGCCCGGGTACGGCAGCTCCGGTTCCTCCTGGAAGTCGCGCCCAGGCCCCGGGCCGCCGTCGCGTTCGAAGCGCCAAACGATGCGGTTGAGCCCGAGGTGCACGTCCTGCCGGAACGTGCGCACCAGCGTGCCCGCAGCGTCGCGCACTTCGACCGTGACCTTGTCCTTCGGGTCCTCGACCTTCTTGTCCTTCGCCGCGTCCTTGTCGTCCTTCTTCTCGTCCGCCGGCGGCTTCGGCTTCACCCGCGTCTTCTCCACCTTGGCGTCGGGGTGCGCGAGCTCGGGGGCGTTCACCACCAGATCGACCAGCACGCCGCGCGTGCGCGTCTGGCCGCGGAACTCGCCCTGGCCGGGAAACCGCGTGCCGGGCGTCTGTGCCGTCTCGTGCGCGATCGCCGGCTGCGGCGCGAACACGTGCAGTTTCTGCTGCAGCAGTTCGGGCGTCAGCGAACGCAGCGCGGTGATGTCGTCGAGCACGAACATCGAGCGCCCGTGCGTCGCGACCACGAGGTCGTGCGTGCGCGGATGCGTGACCAGCGCCATCGCCGAACACGCCGGCACGCCGTGCGACCAGCGCTGCCACTGCTTGCCGCCGTCGAACGTCACCCACAGCCCGAACTCGGTGCCGAGCCACAGGAGGTCCGGCTGCACGGGGTCCTGTTCGAGCACGAGGCAGTAGCCGTCGAGGTTCGGCGTCGCCAGCGACACCCAGGTCGCGCCGAAGTCGCGGGTGACGTAGACGTACGGCGTCCAGTCGGTGTTGCGGTGGCCGTCGAACACGGCGAACGCGGTGCCCGCGGCGTGTTTGCCCGCCTCGACGTGCGGGCACCACGTGTTCGCCGGCAGGCCGGGAATGCGGTGTTCGACCGAACGCCAGCTCTGGCCGCCGTCCTGCGTCACCTGCACGCGCCCGTCGTCGGTGCCGACCCAGACCACGCCCTGCTGCACGGGGCTCGGCGCGATCGTCATGACGGTGCAGTGGTTCTCGGCCGCGGTGACGTCGCGCGACAGGCCGCCGCTCTCGTACTGCTTCTGCCAGTCGCGGTTGTCGCTGGTGAGGTCGGGCGAGACCACGTCCCAGCTCTCGCCGCGGTCCTTCGAACGGTGCACGAACTGGCTGCCGTAGTACACCGTGCCCGGCGCGAACGGATCGAGCGCGATCGCCGCGTTCCAGTTGAACCGCAGCTCGGTGCCTTCGGGCGCGGGTGGCCGGATGCTCTTGGCGATGCCGAGGCGCAGGTCGTAGCGCACCAGCGAACCGCCCTGGCTCATCGCGTAGCCCTGCCGGCTGTCCTGCGGATCGGGCACGGTCGCGAAGCCGTCGCCGAAACACACTTCCTGCCAGTGCAGGTTGCGGATGCCGCCGTTCTCCCAGACCGTCGACGGACCGCGCCAGCTGCCGTTGTCCTGCAGGCCGCCGTAGACGTGGTAGGGCACGTCGTCGTCGACGGCCACGTGGTAGAACTGCGCCAGGGGAAGGTTGGCGCAGAATCGCCACGACGTTCCGCGGTCGAGGCTCGTGTAGACGCCGCCGTCGTTGCCGAGGATCTGCCGGCGCGGATCGAGTGGGTCGATCCACAACGCGTGATGGTCGGGATGCGCCGCATCCCAGCCGACGAGACCGCCGAACGACTTGCCGCCGTCGGTCGAAACGTCGACGACGACGTGCAGGTTGTAGACGCGGTTTCTGTCGTGTGGATCGACGCGCACGTCGCAGAAGTAGAACGGCCGCGGCGCGATGTCCTCGGTGCTGTTCACGCTGCGGAAGCGGAAGCCGCCGTCGTCGCTGCGCAGCAGCACGCTCTTCGTCGCTTCGACCAGTGCGTAGACCACGTTCGGGTCGCTCGCCGCGATCGCGAGGCCGATGCGGCCGAGATCGCCCGCGGGCAGGCCGTCGTCGCTGCCGAGTTTCGTCCACGTGCTGCCGCCGTCGAGCGAGCGGTGCAGGCCCGAGCCCGGACCGCCGGAATGGAAGTGCCACGGATGCCGGCGGTGCTGCCACATCGCCGCGAACAGCTTGTCGGGATCGCGCGGGTCGACCGCGAGGTCGGCGCAGCCGGTCTTGCCGTCGACGAACAGCACCTTCTCCCACGAAGCGCCGCCGTCGCGGGTGCGGAAGACGCCGCGTTCGTCGTTCTCGCCCCACGACGTGCCCATCGCCGCGACCCACGCGGTGTCGGAACGGGTCGGGTGCAGCACGATGCGGTGGATGCGTTCGGACTTCGGCAAGCCGAGCTTCTGCCAGGTGCGACCGCCGTCGCGGGTGCGGTAGACGCCGCGGCCGACGCTGGCGGAATTGCGCGGGTTGCCTTCGCCGGTGCCGATCCAGACGACGTCGGGATTGCGCGGGTCGATCGCGATCGCGCCGATCGAGGTCACGTCCTGGTCGTCGAACATCGGCGTGAAGCGCACGCCACCGTCGGTGGACTTCCACACGCCGCCGGATGCGGCGCCGACCCAGATCGTGGTGGGGTCACCCGGAATGCCGGCGACGGCGCCGATGCGCCCGCCGACGACGGCGGGGCCGATCGCGCGCGCCTTCAGGTCGGCGAGCAGGCCGAGGTCGAGGCCGGCTGTCGGCGTGGGGGCCGGGTCCTGGGCGAAGGCGGCCACGGCGAGCGTGCACGCGGCGAGAACGTGGGCGAGGGAGCGCAGCATGGGGGTGCGCACCATACGGAGCGGGCGCGCCCCGTGCTGGCTGTGCGTGGACAGGATCGATGGCGCCGACGACGATCGCGGCATGGACGCACGCGTCGATTGGGATCGGGCGGTCTTGGCCGCTGTTCTGTCGGGAGCAGGGCTCGCGGCCCAGGCGACGCACCTGGTCGGCCCCGGTGGCCACGCCCAGATCTACGATGCGATCGCGGTCGCCAGCGACGGCGACGTGATCCTGGTGCAGCCCGGCAACTACGTCGGCTTCATCACGCAGAAGAGCCTGACGATCCGGGGCACGGCGCCTGGCGTGAACATCGGCCCGGGGCCGTTGCAGCATTCGATGTTCAACCTCGGTTCTGGCCCCAACCATGAAGTCCAACTCGTCGACTTGCGCTTCCACGCGCTCCTGTTTGCCCAAGCTCGCGCCTCGCTCGATGGCGTGACCATCGACTCCCTCGGCGGCAATCTGCTCCTGTTCAACTCGGTCGCCGTTCTGCAGGACTGTGTGGTCCACCCGCAGTCGGTGCCGATCCTCGGTTCCTCCCCCGGCATACAGGCCCACAACTCGACCCTCACCCTGATCGATTCCCGCGTGCACGGGGCGTCGGCTCCGACGGGCGGGTACCCGGTCACCGCCATCAGCCTCGCCAACTCCAAGTTGCTCGGCTCGGGCCTGGATCTGGCCACCGATGCCAGCAACGGCAGCGCCCTGGTCGTCGATGGGGATGCGGCCAGCACGGTGTGGCTCGCCGACTCGACCGTGCAGAGCGGGTGGTGGATGTGCCCGGTGAACGCGGGCTCGGTCCGGTTCGAACGCACGACGGTGACGCCTTCGTGCCCGAGTGCGCCGACCGGCAACGTGATCGGCGTGCATCGCCCGGCGCCGCCGCAGGCCGGCGCGCCGTTCGTGCTCGAGTTCCGGTTCGATCCCAACCAGGTTCTCGGAGTGCAATGTGCGTGGGCGATCGCGGCGACGACACCGCCGCTCCTCGAGCAGAGCTTGTTGTTGCCGACGGCCCAGTCGTTCGCGGTCGGGTTGCTCTTCACCGGCCCGAACGGGCTCGCGACCGGAACGTGGAGCGTTCCCGCAGGCCCGCACTTCGCCGGGCAACAGCTGTGGTTCCAGGCGTTCGGCGGCACGACGTTCCCGCTCCAGGCGAGCGCGCTCGCCGGCGGCATCGTGCGTTGACCTCACCGCGGCCGGCCTGGCCTGGCACGGTGGCGCGGGGGGCTCTTCGGGCCTGGACAAGGGTGCTACAACGTCGCGGCCCCTTCGAGTCAGCAACCATGCACATCACCCACGCCGTCCTTGCGGCCACGCTCGTTCCCGGAATCCTGCTCGCGCAAGGCGACTTCGACTTCGATCGGGTCACCCCCGGCACGCTCGGCACGACGCTGCAACTGCAGGTGCGGAACGCCAACCCGAACGTGCCGCTGCTGTCGATGGTGAGTGCCACGCCGGGCCCGACGCCGGTGGCGCTGCTCGATCCGCTCGACACGCGGTCCGTCGCGGTCGGCATCGACATGCTGTCGAACTGGGGCCTCGGCCTCACCAGCCCGACCGGATCCTCGGCGATCGCGGTTGCGATCCCGGGTGGTGCGGCGTTCCAGGGCTTCGTGTTCCACTGGCAGTGCGCGACGTTTCCGGGGGCGGTCACGTTCCTCGACGACCTCAGCAACGCGGTCACGACGCAGCACGTGCTGCCGGCGACCAGTGCCGCGCTGCCGTTCGCGCTGCCCTCCGCGATGGCCGGGGCGACGCTGTGCTGGGCGCGCAATCGCAACGCCAGCCAGGGCGACTTCCTGTTGGTGAGCGGCGCCAACTCGCACTACTTCGCGTGCCGCGACTTCGGGACCACGCCGGGGCCGGTGCCGACCACGCCGCGCGCATTGCACGCGGCGGCGACGTTGAACGACGGCCGCGTTCTGTTCACCGGCGGCGTCGACGGCACCGGTGCCGTGACGACCGCGTGCGAGATCTTCGATCCGATCGCGGGAACGTTCACCGCGGTGGCGCCGATGGCCACGTTGCGGGCCGGGCACGCGGCGGCGACGTTGCCGGACGGGCGCGTGCTGGTCGTCGGCGGCACCACCAACTTCGTCGACCTCACCACCGCGATCACCGCGGCGTTGAACACCGGCGAGATCTACAACCCGACGACGAACACGTGGGCCGCCGCCGCGAACATCGGCGGCCGGCGCATCGTGCCGTCGCTGACGCGGCTGGCGAACGGCAAGATGCTGATCGCCGGCGGCATCGAGGTGACGGTGCTGTTCGGCATCCCGATCGCGCTGGCGTCGACCAACAAGGCGCAGCTCTACACGCCGTCGACCAATGCGTGGGCCAACGCGCCGAACATGCCGATCGGCCGCGCCTACCACCAGGACAACCAGGTCACGCTGGCGAACGGCAAGGTGCTGTTGGCCGGCGGCGTGCTGGTGCCGGACCTGCTCAACGCCGCCAACGCCGCGTCGATCGCCAACGCCGACGTCTACGACCCGGTGGCCAACACCTGGACCGCGACCACGATGAGCCGCGCCCGCACCGGGCATTCGGCGACGCTGCTGCCGAACGGCCAGGTCGTCGTCTGCGGCGGGGCCGAAGGGCTCGTTTCGGCGGCGGTCGTGATCGACGCGATCGCGCGGTTCGATCCGGCGACGAACGGCTGGACCGACCTCGGGGCGATGACGACGCCGCGCGTGGGGCACACGGCTGCCGTGTTGCCCGACGGCATGTTGGTGCTGCTCGGCGGCAGCGGGACCACCAGCGAAGCGATGCACTACTGAACGGCGCGCTGCTTCCCGGCGGCGGCGACGACCCGTTCGAGGGCGCGCACGGTCTGCACGCGTTGTCGCGCTGACAGCGTGCCGAAGATCGCGGCGAGCCTGGCTTCGTCGAGAACGCGCATCGAGTCGCGCCACAGTTCGAGTCCGGCCGGCGTCAGCCAGACGAGGTTGCGCCGCCGATCGCGGTCGTCGCGGAACCGCCGCACGAGGCCGCGCCGTTCCAGCCGGAACAGGATCTCGCTGGTGGCCGACTGGCTGCGCGCGAAGTGCCGCGCCGCTTCGCCGACGGTGGCCGGGCCGATGCGCGCGAGGTGCTGCAGCACCGCGTAGCCCTCGGCCGACACGGTGCGCCAGCGACCGTCGTCGCGGCGATGGCAGCCGAGGAACACTTCGTGGAACGCGGCGGCGAAGCGCGCAGCGGTGGCGGCGGCATCCATGCCGCCGATGCTCGCGGTGCCGCGCGCGGCGTCAACGACGGAGCTCACTTGCGGGCGGCGCGCGCCTTGACCTCCGGATGCTCGCGCCACGCCGGCTGCTGGATCATGAACGCCAGCGTCTGCTTCTCGGCTTCCTGGCGCGGCGTGGTGGGGGCCTGCGACAGCGTCCACTGCACCATTCGTTCGAACAGTTCGCCGAACGGGCGCAACTTGCCGTGCTTGTCGCCGCAGTGCGGGCACAGGGCGCCGGTTTCGATGGGCATGGTGCAACTCTGGCAACGAGTCTTGTTGGTCATGCGCGCGATGCTCGGCGGCCCGAACGCATCGTCAATCCCGATGCAATCCGCGGTTCAGTCGTCGCCGATCGCCGTGGCTGCGGTGGCGACGGCGCGCACCAGCTGGTCGGACGAATACGGCTTCTGCAGGAACCGCGCCCGGTCCCTATGCATGCCGTCGAGCAACGGCTCGTCGCCGGTGAAGCCGCTCATGAACACCGTGCGGAAGCCCGACCGCATCTGTCGCATGCGTTCGGCCAGCTGGCTGCCGCTCAAGCCCGGCAGCATCACGTCGGTGAGAAGCACGTCGAGCTTGTCCGCCTTCGCGGCCAGGACCAGTGCCGATTCGCCGTCGGCGGCAGCAATCACCTGGAAACCCGCGTGCCGCAGGATCCTGGTCGCCAGGTCGCGGTTGGCGGCGTCGTCCTCGACCACCAGCACGTGCACCTGTCCATGGTTGCGTAGCGGCGGCAACTGAGTCCTGGGCGGGGCATCGGCGCGTGGCCACAGCACGTGGAACGTGCTGCCCGCACCCAAGGAACTGTCCAGTTCGATGCGGCCGCCGGCCTGCGCGACGATGCCCCACACCGTGGCGAGGCCGAGGCCGGTGCCTTGGCCCAGAGGCTTGGTGGTGAAGAACGGCTCGAACAGGTGCGCCTTCACCTCTTCGGTCATGCCCGATCCGGTGTCGGATACGGAGATGCGCACCGCATCGGTGCCTGGATCCAGCTGGCCGGTCGAGGTCGTGATCCGGATGCGGCCGCCTTGCGGCATCGCGTCGCGCGCGTTCACGACCAGGTTGAGCACCACCTGCTGCAGCTGGCCCTTGTCGGCGTGGATCGCGTCCGCGGACCCCGCCTCGAAGTCGATCTGCACGCGGGCGTCGCACAGGTGGCGCAGCATCGGCAGGAACGCGGCGATCTCGGTGGCCGGATCGAACGCTTCCGCCCGCACGATCTGCTTCCGGCTGAACGACAGCAGTTGGCGGGTGAGGTTGGCGCCGCGGACGGCGGCCAGCTTGATCTCCTCGGCGATGCCGCGCGCCGACTCGTCGGACGTGCTGGCGCCCAAGAGGTCGCTGAAGCCCATCACCGCGGTGAGCACGTTGTTGAAGTCGTGCGCGACGCCGCCGGCGAGCAGGCCCACGGCTTCCAGCTTCTGCGCCTGGCGCAGTTGCTCCTCGAGTCGCTGGCGGGTGTGTTCGGCCTCCTGCCGTTCGGTCTCGTCGTGCACGACGCCGAGCATGCGCACGGCGTTGCCGGCGTCGTCGTAGTGGAACCTGCCGTTGCCCGCGAACCAGCGCACCGTGCCGTCCGGCCGCACCACCCGTGCGAGGTGGTTGTACTCGGTGCGGTTCTGGCGCGCGGCCGCGATGCTCTCGACCAGGGGCTGCCAGTCGTCCGGGTGGATGCGCTGCTGGAAGTGCGCGAACGTGACCGTCGCAGGGTCGCCTTCCCGGTAGCCGAACAGTTCGTAGTGGAACGGGGACCACACGATGCGGTTCGTGACGACGTCCCAGTCCCATGTGCCCATGCGCCCCGCCGCCAGGGCCAGGCGCAGCCGGTCGTGGGCCTCGGCGAGGTCGGTGGCGGCGCGATGGCGCGCGGTGAGGTCGCGGTCGATCGCCAGCACGGCGGGGCGGCCGTGCCAGTGGATCAGGCACGAGCGGGCTTCGATCGGCAGTTCGCTGCCGTCGCGGCGCCGGTGCCGGCCTTCGAACGTGACGATCTCCCCGGTGAGGATCCGCGCGATGCGGTCGTTCGCGTGCTGGGCGGTGCTCGGGGTGTCCAGGTCGAGGATCGAGCGGCCGAGCAGTTCCGCCTCCGACCAGCCGTAGGTGGTGGCGGCCGCACGGTTGGCATAGACGATGCGCAGTGGCGGTGCGCCGTCGAGGGCCAGCACGAAGACCGGATCGGGGATGTGGTCGGCGAGCTTGCCGAAGCCTGGCAGCTGCGGGGCCGGATCGGTGGTCCAGGCCAGGAGGGTGAGGGCGCCGGTGCCGGCAGCCTGCGGCAGCGGGGTGAGGTGCAGGGTGAACGTCGCGGCGTCGGCGCCGCGCCAGGACTTCCGCTCCACTCTCCGGTTGGCGAGCGCGGCATCGAGTTCGGCGGCCTGCTCCAGGGGGCCGCCGAGGGCAGCCAGCACCGCCTTGCCGGCGGACGCGCCTTGCGTTCCTGGTGTCACTTGACGGGCGGCGGCATTCGCGTGGGCGATCGTCGGCACTCCCTGGCCCGTGGCCACCAGCAGGGCGGGACCGGGGAAGTGCTCGAACGCGGACGCAAACTCGCCACCGTTCCCCATGGGGCGATCGGCGGTGGGCATGGACCTGGGCAACCTCTCGGCGCAGCATGCCCTGCCGACGCCGTGGTTGCGAACGGTTCGTCCGGCGTGCGGTTAGCCATTCTCGCGGCGATGAGTTGCGGAGCGGCGTGCCCGACTTTTCCGGTCGATGACCGAACCGGTTGCGGCCATCGCCCGTTGGCTGCTCCGTGGTGGACTCGTGGTCCACCTCTGCACGCCGCGACATCGCCGGTTTCCACGCGACCCCCCAACAAATC
>JAEUHV010000105.1 GCA_016794485.1 Planctomycetota bacterium | reverse complement strand
ACCCGCGCGCGCCGGTGCTCTCCTGCAGCGCTTGCGCCAGCCAGTCCTGCAGCGCGCGCGGCGACAACGGGTCGCGCAGTTCGATCTCGGCGTCGATCTGGCGCAGGCGGGCGGTGGCGGTGCGGAGCTTCGCCAGTGCCGCCTGTTCGTCGGCGGTCTCGGCCGCGAACAACTCGTCGACCAGATCGTCGAGCGATTGTGCCCACGCGCCGAGCGTCTGCGGGCGGTTGAGCGGGTCGACGGTCGCGAACAGCACATCGACGAACGCGAGGAACCGCGCCAGCGAGTCGTCGCGTCCGCTCGTCGCGTCGGCGGTCGGCAGGATGCCGAGCACGAGGTCGTCGGTCGGGCCGGTCGCAACCCCGAGCAGCAGCCGTTCAAGACCGGTCCGCCACGAGTTGTCGGCGAACGGCGGAATGCGGCACGTGCGCGCGCGCGACTCGGCGTCGATGCCCCACCGGATGCCGGCCCGTTCGCACCGTTCGCGCAGAGCCGGCAGGTCGCCGGGCCACAGGCCGAAGCGGCGACCGACGGTGGGCTCCTCGAGGATGCGGAACAGGTCGTGCACTTCGACGCGGCGCTGCAGCAGTTGCAGCACGAGGAACAGCACCGCACAGATCGGCAGCTCGCGCACCGGGCTGCGGTCGGCGACGTGGAACGGCAGATGCTTCTCGACCGGTCCGAACACCGCGTGCGCGATCGGCGCGTAGGCCTCGATGTCGGGAACCAGCACGAACACGTCGTGTGGCTGCAGGGAAGCGTCGGCGGCGAGCGCGGCGAGGATCTGGTCGCGCACGACTTCGAGTTCGCGTTGCGGCGAATGGCAGTCGTGCACGCGCAGCGACCGATCGTCGGAGGCGAGCCGATGCGGAGTCCGGCCGCCGGTGGGTTCGGCGACTTCCTGCTGCAGGTGCTGCAGCAACGTCGCCGCCGGCCGGACCGCCGCACGCCCGGCCATCGCCGCGAGGTCGAAGCGGTGCACCGACGTGCCCTGGCGGCCGTCCAGGTCGGCGAGCAGCCCGGCGAACTCGCGCGCCTGGCGCCCGAACGTGCGCAGCCACGGATTGTCGTCGCCGCCGTCGCCGAGCGGGGCTGGCTCGGGCACGAACAGGTGCACCGGCACGTGCGCGGCACAGGCCGCGAGCAGGTCGACGAACGCCGGTGGCAGCGTGCACGCCCCGAACACCGCCAGCCGCGGCGGCAACAGGGCGATGGTGCGCGCATCGGCGTCCAGCAAGCGCTGCAGGTGCAGCAGCCGGATCGGTTCATCGCGCCGCGGTGGTGCGGTCGGCAGCGGTTCGGCGAACAGCAGCGGGCCCTTGGGTTCGGACGGTCTGCGGCCGCGGCGGGGCGGCGGGGCGACGTTCGGCGCGTAGCCACAGTCCTGAAGCAACCGGCGCCACAGCCGCGCCTGCCACGCCGCGTGCGGGCCGAGGTCGCGGCTGTCGTCGCCGTTCGCCCAGCGCTGCAGCAGGTCGGGCCGGTAGACCTGGTAGTCGTCGAACACCTGCGCGAGGCGCAGGCACAGCTGCAGCCGCTTCTGGTCGTCGGGATCGTCGGCGCAGTAGTCGACGGCCGGGGCCAGGTCGCGCGCTGCGGACCGGTCGCCGAGCAGGCGCCAGATGCGGAACACCAACGTGTCCTTGGCCAACGGCGCGTCGTCGACGCCGACACTCTTTGCCGCGAGTCCGGCGAAGAACGCCCCAAGGAACGGCATCTGCAGGCCCGCGGCGATGCCGAAGCGCTCGCTCAGGCGCAGCCGCAGCCAGCGCGCCACGCCCTGGCTCGGCACCGCGACGACGTCGTCCTGCAACACGCCGAGCGGGGCCTGGCCGAGCACGGTGGCCAACGCGTCGAGCAGTTCCTCGAGGCGGTTGCTGGTGTGGACGAACAGACCCCCGGCCATCGGCGCAACCTAGCGGTGCGCGCGGTCGGTTGCCATGCGCTCGTCAGTGCCGATGGCCGCAGCAACCGCCGCCGTCGGGTGGCGCTGGCGGAGCAAGGGGCGATGCGGCTGCAGGCGTGAACACCGGCGCGGTTGGCGCCGTGGGGGCCGCCGGCCCGCCGTGGTGGTGGTGGTGGCCGGCGTGGTGCGCATGGTCGTGGCCGTCGTCCGCTTCGCCCGGGCAGCAACCCTTCGCCTCGCCGTGCGCCAGGTTCGCCGGCGACTCGAACAGCCGTTCCAGGAACGGGCGCATGCCTTGGCGCAGCAGCGCGAACAGGAACACCGCTGCCAACGCACCCAATGCGATCCAGCCGAACGTGCCGTGCGTGTGGCCTGCACCGCCGAGGTTCGGTCGCTGCAGTGTCGGCAACAGCCAGTTGGCGAGGTAGCCGAGCCCGATCGCGCCGAGCCCCATCGCCACCGCGAACACGGTCGCGACCTTGCCGCCGTGCAGCTTGGCCAACACGCCGAACGTGGTCACGTTCGTCGCCGGTCCGGTCAGCATCAACGCCAGCACCGCACCGGGCGACAGGCCTTGTGCGAGCAGCATCGCGGCGAGCGGCGTGCTGCCGGTGGCGCAGATGTAGAGCGGCAGGCCGATCAAGGCCGCGACCGGCACGTCGAGCCCCGCCGGCAGCGCTGCGATCCACTCGCGGTCGACGTACGGCATCAACAGGGCCGACAGCAACAGTCCGGTGAGGATCCAGGTCGCGGTGTTGTCGACCGCCGGCCCGAAGCCGAACCGCACCGCGGCGACGAGTCGCTGCCACAGCGGACCGCTGGTCGATTCGGGCATCGCTCCGGCGTCGCCGCCGTCGACGACCTTGTGCGCCTTGCTGGCCAGCGCCCCGACCAGCACGCCGACGCCGAGCGCCAGCGCCGCGGCCATCAGCACCCGCGCCAGCGCCACTTCGCCGCCCATCAGCTGCCAGGTCAGCATCACCGCCGCCAGTTCGAGCTCGGGCGTGGCGACCAGGAACGCGATCGCTGCCGCTATCGCCGTGCCCTGGCGGATCAGTTCGCGGTAGATCGGGACGACGCCGCACGAACACACCGGCAGCGGCAGGCCGACCGCGACGCCGCGCAGCGCCTGCAGGAACGGCGGCCCCTGCGTCATGCGGCGCAGCCAGTTCGCCGGCAGGAACGCGTGGCAGAGGCCGACCAGCAGGTAGGCGAGCAGCAGCGCCGGCGCCGACTCCATCGCCAGTTGCACGAAGACTTCGGCGGGGCTGCCGTGGTCGCCGCGCGGGAAGTGGTCGTGGATCACGTTCCACAGCACCCAGACGCCCAGCGCGCCGCCGAGCACCGACACGATCTTGAAGCGGCCCTGCTGGCGCGGGGCCGGCACGTGCGCGTGCAGCACCACGTGCAGCAGCGACCCGACCAGCAGTGACTGCATCAGGGCGAGGCCGCGTTGCGACGTGTCGGTCAGCAGCGCATCGCCGACGAAGTAGCCGAACAACGTCGCCAGCACGCTGACGATGCTGACCAGCACGGCCGGCAGGAAGCCGAGCGTGCGCGGCACGATCCACCAGATGCCGACGCCTTCGGGCACCCGGTGCAGGATGATCGCCCACGCGGTCAGTTCGTACGTATGGCCGTGAATGTCAACGGTGCCGTCGCTGGCGAGGAAGAACCCGTCCAGCGTCGCGTGCGCGGCGATGCCGAGGAACGCCAGCAACAGCACCGTTCGGCGCATGCCGCGATGGCCGTGGTGCAGCGTGCGTTCGGCCAGGCTCGGCAACACGAACCCGAGCAGCGCGAGCGGCAGGACCAGCCAGCCGATGTCGCCGGCCTGCGCGGCCGATTCCGGCAGCAGGTGCAACAGCGCGAACCCGCTGACCGTGACGAGGCAGAAGCTGTCGATGCTCACCGTCGACCAGGGCTGGCTCTTGGCGATCCACACCAGCAGTGGGCCGAGGGCCAGCGCGACGAAGCTCAGCGACAGGTACACGGCGGGGAAGCTATTCCTTGGCTGTGGCGAACGACAGCGGCGAAATCAGGGGCTCGCGTCGAGGTGGTCTTGGGCCTGGTCACCGAGCGCCTCGAGCAGGGCCTGGCGCGCCCGGTAGAGGCGCGACCGCACGGTCCCGATCGGCAACGACAGGCGCTGCGCGATGCCGCGGTAGTCGAGGCCGGTGTCGACGTACAATTCGAACGCGGTGCGCTGTTCGGGCGGGAGTGCATCGAGGGCGCCGTCGAGGCGCGTGCCGAGTTCGTGGGCGTAGGCGTGGTGCAGCGGGTTGTCGCAACCGGCGTGCAGTTCGCAGTGGCTCGCGGCGCCGTGTTCGTGCTTTTGCCGGCGCAGCAGCGTGCGGCGCAGATGGCGGGCGCGGAACACCACGGCGCGCACCAGCCAGCCGCGCAGGTCGACCGGCGGGATCGCCTCGCGCCACAACGCGACGAGCGCTTCCTGCACCGCGTCGTGGGCGAGGTGGTCACAGCCGAGAAGTCGCCGTGCCACGCCGTGCGCGTGGTCGACGTGCGGCGTCAGCGTCGACGACGCGAGTCGCAGCGGGTGCTCGGGCAGGGGGTCGTGCACGGGCCGCAGGGTAGGAGCTGACGCATGCTTCGACAAGGCGGCCGGTCCCGCGCGAAATCCGCGTGATCCCTGGAACTGCCCCCGCCCGGGCGGCACTCGGTGGCCAACCCCTGTTTCTATCGCATGACCTCTACGATTTGTCGTCTCGTTCCGTTGCTCGCATTGGTAGTGCCCGCCATGGCGCAAGTGGGCACTCCGGATGCAGACGCAGCCCGGCGAGCTGCCCTCGAACGCGCGGCCCGCGACGGGGGATCCGCTGCTCCCGCGGCGTCGACACCGGCCAGCCGTGGGCCGCTGCGCCTGATCGACGTCAGCCTGGACCTGCTGGCGGCGGTCGGGACCTCGACGGCGCGCGACGCCGACCTCGCCGACCTGAAGGGCGGCGCCCACGACGCGAAGAAGCGCGGCTTCACGCTGCAGCAAGCCGAACTCGGCCTGGCCGGTGCGGTCGATCCCTGGTTCAACGGCAAGGCGATGCTGATCGCGCAACTCGACCCCGACGAGGGCGAGACGATCGTCGAACTCGAAGAGGCCTACTTGACCACGACGCAGCTGCCGGCCGGCCTGCAGCTGAAGTTCGGCACGTTCCTGACCGAGTTCGGCCGCGTCAATCCGACGCATCCGCACGCATGGGACTGGATGGACCAGCCCGTCGTGCATTCGCGGGTGTTCGGCGGCGATGGGATGCGTGGGCCCGGCGGGCGGCTGTCGTGGCTCGTCCCGGGGCCGCGCTACTCCGAGCTGTTCCTGGGGGTGCAGAACGCCAACGGGGAGACGATGACCAGCTTCCTCGCCAATGACGAGGTCTACGAAGAGCGGGCGCTGGCCGGTCGCGCCTTCACCGAACGCGAAACCCGCAGCCTTGGCGACGTCGTGTGGACGCTGCGCGGCGTCACCGAGTTCGAGCTCGGCGTCGGCACGACGTTGAGCCTCGGGGCCTCGGCGGTGGGCGGTCCCAATGCCACCGGGGCCGATGCCGAAACGCTGATCTACGGCGCCGACTTCGTCCTGCGCTGGATCCCGGAGTCGAACCAGAAGGGTTACCCGTTCTGGAAACTGCAAGGCGAGGTCTTGCAGCGTGCCTTCGAGGCAGCCGAACAGACCGACGAAACCGACCCGCTCAATCCGGTGCTCGTGACCGGCGCGACCCTCGACGACTACGGTGGCTACCTGCAGGTGCTGCACGGGTTCACCGAAGGCTGGGCGGCGGGGTTGCGGGTCGACTACGCCACCGGCTCGGGTGACAGCTACGAGGGCGCGGGAGCGTTCGGGCGCGACGGCGACCCGTACCGGACCGACCGGCTGCGCCTCTCGCCGCTGCTGGCGTGGCATCCGTCGGAGTTTTCGCGGGTGCGCTTGCAGTACGACTACGACGACAGCGACCATCTCGGCGACGAGGTCCACTCGGTGTGGCTGGGCTTCGAGATCCTGATCGGCACGCATCCGCCGCACTCCTACTGATCCCATGGCACTCTCGTCGTCGTCGCTGGCCGCCGCCGCCCTCGTTGCGCTTGCTCCGTTCGCCGTGGCCCAGCACGCGGTCGTGGCGACCACGCCGGACCTCGCGGCGATATGTCGTGTCGTGGGCGGCGATCGAGTGGCTGTCTCGTGCCTCGTGCGTGGTCCGCAGGATCCGCACTTCGTCGAGGCCAGGCCGAGCCTGTTGCGCGTGGTGCAGCAAGCCGAACTGCTGGTCGAGGTCGGGCGCGAGCTCGAGATCGGCTGGCTCGAGGTGCTCGTCGGCAACGCCCGCAATGGCGTCGTGTTGAGCGGCCAGCCCGGCCGCTTCGATGCCAGTTCGGCCGTGCGCGCGCTCGGCGTGCCGGCCGCAGGCACCGACCGCGCGGCTGGGGACGTTCACGCGGGGGGCAACCCGCACTACATGCTCGATCCGCTTTGCGGGCTGCAGGTCGCGCGGGCCCTGCGGGACAAGTTCGCTGCGACCTGGCCGCGCGACTCCGACGGCTTCGCGGAACGGTTCGAGCGCTTTCGTCGCGACCTGGCGGTGGCGATGGTCGGGGCCAAGGTCGCCGAGCGCTACGGCCACGATGCGGAGAAGCTCGCGGTCGCGTTTGGCAATGGCACCCTGCGCGGACTCCTGCACGAGCACGGCGATCTCGACCAGCTCGGCGGGTGGTTCGCGGCGTTGGCGCCGCTGCGCGGGGCGAAGTTGATCGCCGACCACGATCTGTGGCCGTATTTCTGCGAGCGGTGCGGGGTCGAGGTCGTCGGCACCCTGGAGCCCAAGCCTGGTGTGCCGCCGAGCACTTCGCATCTGCAGACGATCGTCGAACTCGTGCGAACCGGACGAGTCGGTGCCATCGTCACGGCCCCGTACTTTCCGCCGCAGCACGCGGCGTTCGTCGCCAAGGCGACCGGGGTGCGAATCGCCGAACTCGGCCACCAATGCGGGGCGCGGCCCGGGACGGACGACTATCTCGACTTCGTGGACGGCAATGTGCGGGCGCTGGTGGCGGCGCTGGCCCCACTGACCGTGTCGCGCTGAGGTGGCCGATCCTCTCGCCGTTCCCCTGATCGGAGCCCACGATCTGGCCGTGGGCAGGGGGCGGTGTCTGGTGCGGGGCGTGACCTTCGCGGTCGCCGCCGGCGACTCGTGGTTCGTCGTCGGCCGGAACGGCAGTGGCAAGTCGACCTTGTTGGCGACGTTGCTCGGCATGTTGCCGCCGTTGGCGGGCGCGGTGCTGGCACCGTGCGGCGGTGACCGTGCTGCGCTCGGCTACGTGGCACAGGAACAGCGCCTGAAATTGCCGCTGCCGTGCACGGTGGCGGAGTTCGTCGGCTCGGGCCTGCCCGACGGCCTTGTGCGCGGTGAGGCGCGGCGGCGGATCGAGGCGGCGCTCGCGACGATCGGCATCGCGCCCTTGGCGCACCAGGACCTGCGCGCCCTGTCGTCGGGGGAAGCGCGGCGAACCCTGGTGGCGCGGGCCATGGTTCGCAGGCCCCGCCTGCTGGTGCTCGATGAACCGACGGCGAACCTCGATCCCGCGGCGACGGCTCGACTGGCCAGCGATCTCGATCGGTTGCGCGCCGAGGGTGTGGCGCTGCTGCACGTGAGCCACGACCTGGGGTTGGCACGTCGTCATGCCAGCCACGTGTTGTTCGTCGCCAACGGAAGCGCCCAGGTGCTCGCTCCGGAACGGCTCGCGACGTTGGATGCCATGGAGGGGGCATGATCGGCACGGTCGTTCGTGCGGCCGGCGACGACCCGTCGTGGTGGCCCGCATGGGACCTGTGGGGCGACGCATTCCTGGTGGCGTTGCTGTTCGGAGCCTCGTTGCCGTTGCTGGGCGTGGTGCTCGTGCTTCGCCAGCAGATGTTCGTCGCTGCGGCAGTCGGACAGGCGACGGCATTCGCGATCGCGGTGGCGCTGCAGTGCGGCCTGCACGCCCACGCCGGTGGCACGGTGCCGCTCGTCGCCGGGCTTGCAGCCGCGGTGGCGACCTCCATCCTGGTCTTGCGCGCGATGTCGGCACGGGCCAGCACGATCGAGGCGCGCAACGCCTGGTTGTTCCTCGCCGGTGGCAGTGGCGCGATGGTGGTGGTCGCCTCGTCCCCGCACGGCATGCAGGAAGTGCAGCGCCTGATGCTGTCGTCGTTGGTCTATGCCGGCCCTGGGGACGTGCTCGGCGCCGGCCTCGGGCTCGGCGTCGTCGTCCTGCTCGCGTGGACGCTTCCGCGCCGCCTCGCGGCATGGGCCATCGATCCCGGGACGGCTGCGGCCCACGGCATCGACGTGCGGGCCATGGACGTGATGATCGGCACGTGTCTCGGTCTCGTGGTCGGCCACGCGATGGCCGCGACCGGGCTCGCGTTCACGTTCGGCAGCATGGTGCTGCCCGTCCTGTGCGCGCGCGAACTGGCGGGTTCGTTGCGCGGCGTGTGCCTGTGGGCGCCCGCGATCGGGGCCAGCTCCGCACTCGCGGGAATGATGCTCGGCAATCGCTTCGACTTGCCGCCTGGACAGGCTGCGGTGTGCGTCGCCGCGGCCGCAGGACCAGTCCTGCGCTGTTTGCGGCTGCGTCGCTCAGTGCAGTGACGCCGGCCCGTGCGCCTTCACCTTGGCGACCATGCGCGCGGCCCGCTGCGTGATCGCGTCGAAGCGCCGCAGCTTGAGGTCGTCGGCGTCGAACAGCGACGCGACGAAGCCGAGGCCGAACGCGCCGGCCTGCAGCCACGCGTCGATGTTGTCCTCGGTGACTCCGCTGGTCGGGAAGATGCGCAGGAACGGCAGCGGGCCGCGCACCGCGCGCACGAAATCCGGACCGTTGGCCGGGCCCGGGAACAGTTTGACGAGGTCGGCGCCGGCGCGATGCGCCGTCATCATCTCGGTGGGCGTCAGCGTGCCGGGCACCGAGACCAGGTCGTGCTGGCGGCAGAACGTGATGACCGCCGGATCGACGACGGGCGAAACCAGGAAGCGCGCGCCGGCCGCCATCGCCTCCTTCGCCATGTCGACACTCAACACGGTGCCGGCGCCGACCAGGAGGCCGTGCCGTTCACTCAACGCGGCGATGTGTTCGAGTGCGTCGGGCGTCGTCAGGGTCACCTCGACGATGCGCAGTCCCCCTGCGATCGCCGCCTCGAGGGCAGGTCGAACGACGTCGCGATCCGATGTGCGCAGGATCGCGGAGCAGCGGTGCTGGGCGAAAGCGTTGAGAACGGCAGCGCGGGTAGGGGGCATGGGCGACCGATGCAAGTGGAGAGAACGGGAGCCGACCGGGAGCCGGCGCCGAAGGACGGAGCATAGCGAGGCGGCGCCATGGCGCGATGGTTCGTGCTGCACTACCCTGGCGCGTGCAGCCATGGTCTCGCCCCTCGTCGCCACCACGTTCGTGGTCTCTTTCGGTCTCATCGCCACTTGCGGGACCGGACAGACCGAAACGCCACCCGCCGCACCGCCTCTCGGTGACCCGGCCGGCCGGGCCCAGACCGCGGATCGGATCGAACGGCACGGCATCACCTGGCAGTTCGCCGACAAGCACGTGGTCGGCAAGTTCGTGAACGGCGATCCATGGGTGCTCGGGCCAGTGCGCATCGTCGGCATCACGCCCGCATGCGTCGAACGCGACGGGCGCGTCGTGAACGGGTCGATGATCGACCCCGATCCGTCAACGATGCAGCAGGGCTATGACAGTGCCCTGTTCGGCACGGACAAGGACGACCGCTACGACCCGGGGCGCAACGTGGCGCTCGGGATCGGCGGCCAGCAGCCGCTGGCGCTCGGTACGGGCAAGAGTCTGGTGTCGGTGGTCAGTCGCCCGGATGCCAAGACGATCCCGACGTTGGCGACCGCGGCGGTGCTGACGTGCGTGGCGACGGTGCCGGCTCCGGACGCGTTCCGGCCGCCCTACGTCGCCGGCGACAAGGCCATGGCCTTTCGTGCGGTGGACATGGACTACAGCGTCTTGCAGCGGGTCAAGCCGGTGCTCGACACGCCGCCGGCCGACGTGGTCGCGCGCGGCTTCGAACGGCTTTGGCTCGACCACTTTCCGCAGTGGCCGGTGCGCTACAGCCACCCGCTCGACAACATGCCGGACTACGCGCGCGACATGGCGGCGTTGGTCGGCAGTGCCGCCCTCGTACTGCAGACCGACCTCGGCAACGACCAGAAGCGCGAGCTGATGGTGCGGTTCGTGCAGATGGGCATCGATCTGCACGCGGCGTTGCGCGGCGGTTGCCGCTGGCAAGGCATCGGCGGGCACGGCAGCGGCCGCAAGTTCCCGATCCTGTTCGCCGGCAAGGTGCTCGGTGACGAACGCATGCTGGCGATCGGCCGCGACTTCGTGTCGGCGCCGCGCGTCGGCGACAAGGGTGGGGCGTTCTTCGCCGAGGACGGGCAGACGTTCTACGTCGAGGAGACGTCGGCCGGCGTGTGGAACGGCGGCCACGGCAACTACACGCGCGAGCACGACGGGCTGCCGGAGTGGGGTTTCTCGCACTGCGACCATCCGGAGTCGGACAACGCGAAGTGGGACGGGGATCCGTACCGTCGCTGCTGCACCGCGAACGCGTGGATCGGTGCGGCACTGGCGGCGCGCATGATGGGGTTGAAGGAGGCGTGGAACCACCCGGCGCACTTCGACTACATGGACCGGTTCATGCAGGCGGAATACAGCGAAGCGTGGCACCGGTCCTGGTTTCCGTGGCACGCGGCGATGTGGGACTCCTACCGCGCGAACTTCTGAGGCTGCAGCCGGGGGGGGCTAGTCACGAACCGCCGGCGGAGTCCGTCGAACGCGTGTCGCCGAGCGGATGCGCATGGTCATAGACCTCGCGCAGCCGCCCGATCGAGACGTGCGTGTAGATCTCGGTGGTGACGAGGCGCGCGTGGCCGAGCAGCTCCTGCACCGTGCGCAGGTCGGCGCCGCGGTCGAGCAGGTGCGT
>JAEUHV010000066.1 GCA_016794485.1 Planctomycetota bacterium | reverse complement strand
ACCCTGCGCACCAATGCCGCCGGTCAGCTTGTCGCCCTTCTGCTCGAGTTCGAGCAGGCCCCAGCCGGTGCGCCAGAACCCGGCGACCGTCGGCGCCTTGCCCTTCTCCGCGGCGGGATCGTGGCGCCAGCCGCGCCACGTGCCCTTGCCGTTCGCCGACTGCCATTCGCCAGTGAACCGGTGCCCGCTCTTGTCGATCGTCCACTTCGCCTGCACGGCGACCTGGCCTTCCTTCGCTTCGACCGCCAGGTCCTTGCCCTTCCGCGTCGCGGCCAACGTGAAGCCGTCGCCGTAGCGACCGCGAACCGAGTCGGCCGTGCCTTCGAGTTCGAGCACGCCGCGCGTGGTGAACCACGTGCCGGCCAGCTCCTGGGCCGGCGTCGTGGCGAGCAGGAACGACAACACCAGCAAGCGCAGCGCGTTCGTCATGGGCATGGCCTTCGTCCACCCCACCCTACCCGGGCGCCGCCGCTGCCGTGTCAGCTCCGCGTCAGAAGTCGACGTCGTTCTTGGCGACGATCAGCACCACGTCGGAGACGCCGTCGATGCGGCCCAGCGCCGCGGTCAGCTGTTGCGCGGTCGCCTCGCGCAGCAAGGTGATGTCGTAGGTCAGACGCAACGTGCGGCTGTCGCCCGACGGCTCGAGGTGCAGCATGTTCGACCGCTTGGCAAACTCGCCGAGCACGCCGAGGTAGGCCTGGCTGTCCTTCTGCTGGTCGAACGTGAACCGCAGGATGAACTCGCTCTTGTAGAGCGCGCCGAAGTTGAGCGCATGCATCACCACCGCGAGCAGGGCGACGATGCCGCAGCCGATGCCGGCCAGCTCCCAGTAGCCGAGGCCAGCCGCCATGCCGAGCGCCAGCGACGCGAACACGAACGAGGTGTCGCGCGTGTCCTTCACCACGGTGCGGAAGCGGATGATCGACAGCGCTCCGACCAGCGTGAACGCGGTCGCGAGATTGCTGCGCACGGTCATCATCACGACCGCGACGATCGTGGCGACGAACACCAGCGTCTGCGTGAACGACTGCGAGTACGACAGACCCTTGTGCGTGGCGCGGTAGAGCAGCGCGAGCACGACGCCGAGGCCGGCCGCGGCGCCGGCGCGCACGGCCATCTCGTACGTGGTCAGCGACATCACCGTCTCGACGGTCGCCTGGCCGAGACCTTGCGGAAGCTGCGGGAGGAGGAGGGGATCGAGCATGGGGATCAGGTGTCGGCCTTGGCGAGGCCAAGGGCTTCGGTCGCGGCGCAGACCTTGGAGATCGAGCGGCGCGTCAGCTGGTGGGCCTGCAGGATGCGATGGAACCACGCCGGCACGTGCCGCGCGAACTTCACTTCCATCACCGTGTAGCCGCGCAGCAGCCCCCGCGGCGCGGCCGGCGCCGGGAACATCGTGTCCGCGACGCAACCGGCCAGGTCGGCGTCGAAGGTCAGCCGGAACTCGGGATCGAAGCGACTGACGTACGGGCGCCGCAGGTAGTCGACGAGCACGTACGGCCGGATGCCGCGTTTCCACACCGCGACCTCGAAGCGATCGCGCACGTCGCCGGGCCCGGCGTGCCGCAGCAGGGCCCGCACCAGCGCGTCGCCACGCAGCGTCCGGTCGAGCCCCGCGGCGATCGGCGTGCGGTGCTTCCACACCAGGTTGTTGTGGCGTCCCTTCTGCTCGAGGAACCACGGCGCGCCGTCGTCGATCGTGCGGCCGTAGGTACGCACGCGGAACTTCGACCGTGCCAGCATGCCGTCGTGCTTGTCGTGGAACGCGGTCAGGCGCGCGTCGTCGAAGTACAGGCTGCGCACGAAATAGCGCTGGCCGGGCTGGCCCTGCACGTACGGGTCGAGTTCGACGAAGTGGCCGAGCTCGGACTCGACGGCTTCGCGGGTCGCCTGGTCGAGCACGTACTTGAACTCGAACCGCGAGAACGTCAGCGTCGTCGTGCGCGCGGCCGTCATCGCTGCACCCCCCGCTTGCCGCCGATGGCGGCCTGCCATGCCGCGGCGGCCAACCCGCGCAACGGCGCCAGCCCGGCCGGGAACTCGGGCGGCCCCTTCGGCGCGACGTCCGGACCGGCCGAGCATTCGACGAGCCGGGCGGTGTTCTGCATCCGGGTCGACGTGCCGTCGACGTATTCCTGGTCGTACTCCGCGGCGAGCCCTGCGGTCGTCGCGCAGTCCTGCACCACCACCTGCGACCACGTGTCCGCGGTCGGCATCGCGTGGTTCCCGTCGAGCACGCAGCGCTGCAGGACCAGGGTGCCACCGGCGTCGTAACGCCAGTTCTTCTTGTAGGCGTTGGCGACCTTGCGGCAGCGACGCAGGTCGCTGTGCAGGACGTGCGCGACCGAACCGTCCTTGCCTTCGAGCCCCTTGCCGCAGCCGTCGAACGTGCTGCGCAGCACGAGTGCAACGCTGCCCTCGCCGACCGACACGCCCTTGTCGCCGTTGTCGACGAAGCGGCAGTTCTCGATCAGGGCCTTGGTGGTCATCAGGTCGACTCCGTCGTTCACCGAACGCACGAAGTCGGAGTCGCGGATCACCACCTCGCTGATGTCGCAGTCGAGGGCGTCGGCGCGCGCCCCTTCGAGGCGAACGCGCTCGAACTCGACCTGCGCGTACATCACGTGCACGACGTCGTCGTACTGGTGGTTGTCGCGGAACGTGCAGTCGGCGACGAGGACCGAGCGGCAGTTGTGCAGCGACACCATCGAGCAGCACTCCAGCAGCGGCTCCTTCAGCCCGCTGCCGCCGCGAAACTCGCAGTGTCGCAGCCGCGAACCGGAGCTCGCCGCGCCCTCGATGCACACCGTGCCCCACGGATCCTGGTCGGCGGCGAACGGCTCGAACCTGATCTTGCGATCGGCTTCGCCTTCGGCGAACACGCGCCCGCGGAACACGAGGCTCGCCTTCGGCTGCAGCCGCACCACGGTGCCGGGTTCGATGCGCACGTCGGCGAGCACTTCGCGACGTTCGGCGACGACGACCTCACCGCGCCACGTTTCGGCCGCTGGGCGCGCCGTGGGCAAGGCGGCGAACAGGCCGGTGGCCGGAGCCAAGGCAGGCCACGCGGCCGCGCGCGGCGCCGGGGTCCGGCCGCCGCGATGCACGACGGCGACGGACTCGACCACGGCGTCCCCGGGAACGCCCGCCAGATGCACTTCGTACTGGAGCGGCAGGCTGCGGCGGGTGGCCGCCCCCAGCAGTGGTTGCGGCAGGGTCTGGACCGGGAGCCGGATCGACACGTGCACCTCGGCACCGTCCGCGTGCATGGCGACGTCGACGCTGCGACGGTCGCGGTCGAACGTCCACCAGCCGACCGCGGCGCGCTGCGGGTGCACCGGCGCAGCGAAGCGGATCACGACGCCGTCGACCGGCACGTCCCCATCGACCCGAAGGGCGACGTCGCCGCCACCAGGCGTCGCCCACTCGACCCGTGGCGCAGCCCCGATCGTCCGGGCCAGGTCGCCGAAGACCTGCCCGACGTTCGCGCGCAGCGAGTCGAGCGACGCGGCCAGCGTCCCGCCCGCGGCCGGCCGCACGTTCGGGTCGTAGGCGAACGCATGCCGCAACTTGGCGACCGTGGCGTCGATTTCGGCCAGGAAATGCCCCCGCCGCTCCGAGCCGAGGAAGGTCGCCAACGCCTCGTGCCGCGCCGCCAGCACGGCACCGTTCGCGGCCAACCACGCGTGCAGGCGGGACTGGGTCGCATGCAGCACCGGCGGGACGTACTCGCCGCGTCCCGGCAGCCGGTCGCGCCATCCGGCCGGATCCTGGACGACCGGCTCGAACCGGCAGCGCCACGGATCCCAGAACAACCGCCAGTCGTGCGTCTCGGTGCACTGGGCCGACTGCGCCAGCGCCTCGAACGCGAGGAACCGGCCGAACGCGTCGGCATCGACCAGTTGCAGCAGGCGAGCGTGCGCGTCCTCGGTCTGCGGCTCGGCCAGCAACGCGCACAGCGCCTCAAGCGGCGCGCGGCTACCAACGGGGTAGTGGTTGTTCTCGGCCAGCTTCTCCCAGGTTCCCGGCGCGTCGAACACCGCGTCGGTGATGCCGCGCCGACGGTCGCGCCCGAGCGCTTCGCCGGCATAGAGGTCGCCCGGCATGCGGTCGTGCGCCCGCAGCGTGCCCTCGTCGAGCTGCTCGGTGCACTCGAACACGCCGCAAAAATGGCCGTTGCGGAACACGTTCACGTACTCGCACCGCGGCGTGATCAGCCCGAGCTCGCGCGCCAGCCGGCTCGCCAGCACGTTCTCGCCGAGCAGCGGGAAGCGCGGCACGTTGAGCTGGAACTCGCGCATGCCCGAGAACAGCTCGGTCTCCGCGGTGCGCACGCGCATCGATTTCTTGGCGAAGCCCCAGTGCGTGACGAGGTCGCCGCGGTAGCGCAGCTTCACTTCGCGCAGGCCGGCGCCATGCATGAGCAGCGCCTTCACCCAAGACCGGCCGGACTCGGGCAGGTCGGCGTCGAGTTCGTCGATCTCGCTGTCGCCGACGAACAACTGCACGCTGCGCAGCTGTTCGGCCGGCGGAACGTCGGCCAGGTTGCCCGGCGTGGCCGCGAGCCGCAGATGGCGCAGCATCGCCGCTCCGCGTTCGCAGCCGAGGCCGTGCAGGTCGAGCGCGACCGGCGCGGGGTCGACGTCGCGCACCAACGCGCGCCACTGCGACCAGGTCGACCGCGCCCAAGCGACGAAGAACAAGAGCCCCGGGACGGTCACGATCCAGCTCCAGCGCCACAGGGCGAGCAGGCGGCGACTCATGGCAGCAGCTCCACCACGACGTGGTCGCGAGGTTCGCGCAGCCGCACCTGCAGCCAGGGTTGCGGGCCGACCACCTCGATGCCGTCGGCGTGCACGACGACATCGCCGGAAGCGACGATGTCGGCCGGCGCGAACGGCGCATCGGCGAGCCGCGTCCAACGATGCAGCGCGTTCCGGCCCGGCAATTCGAACCGCAACTCGGTCGCGGCTCGCGGCAACCGCCAGGTTGCGGTCGTGGTCGTGTCCCCGAACTCGAAGCCGGCGACCAGGGCGGGCGCGGCGACCAGATCGCCCCCCGTGGCCGCAGCGCGCAGGCGCAACGGCTCGCCGGCGAGTGCCATGGCGCGGATGCGCCGCAGGTCGTCGCGCGCGGCGGCACGCACGGCCCGATCGACGAGCGGATCGAGGGCGACCCAAGCCACGTCGACCCGGACCAGGGATGCGGCGTCGGCGGCGATCTCGAGTTCGACGAGGCCGCCCGACGCCGGCTCCGTCCACGACACTTCGATCGCTCCGTCCGCGGTCCAGGCAGCCGGCACCGTGGCGGCGCGGCCGTCGGGGAAGCTGCACCGCAAGACCGCCGCGGGCCGCGCAGCGAACGCGACCGCGGGCACGAACCGCAGGTGCCGGGTGGCGTCGGCGAGCAGGAGCGGCAGGCGCAAGGGGCTCGTCCCTGCGGCGGCGACGAGCATCGGAGTGCCGAGTTCGCCAGAGCCGGTGCCGGCAGCCACCGACCACGTCTGCGGAGCCGGCACCATCGCCGCGCGCAGCACCGCGATGGCGGGGTCGACCTTGCCGTCCCGCAACAGTGCCCGCACGTTCGCCGCGACGATCGTGGCCGACGTGGGCGCCATCGCCAGCAGGGCGGCCAGTCGTTCGGCGGCCGCGGCGGCCCCCGCACCATCGCCGGTCGATTCCAGTTCGGCCAGGTTGGCCGCGGCCTCGGCATCGAGCGGATCGAACGCGACCGCCTCGCGCCAGCATGCCATCGCCACCGCCAGATCACCGCGGCGCGCCGCCGCCATCGCCAACTGCCGCCGGCACTCGACCGCGAACGGTGCGAGACGTTGGCCGGCGCGCACCGCCGTCAGTTGCGCCAGGACCGCACGCAGCGCCGACTCGCGCGCCACCGGGTCGTGCCCGGCCCGGGCCCGTTGCAGGTCCGCCGCGACGTCGGCCGGTCCGGTGCGCAGGTCACGCTCGATCGTGGCGACCAGGTCCGGCGCCGTGCGCCACAGCAGCGCGACCGCACCGCCGAGCAGACACCCGGACAGGGCCACGGCGCGGCCGACATTGGCGAGCAGGCGAACGGTCTTGCGACGCATCGGGAGGCGGCGGCCGGAAGTCGGCCAGGGGCACCCTTCATCGAAGGTCGGCGCCGCCGTTCTTCAACTTCGGATCCTGGAAAGCAGCGCGGCCCTGCCCATGGCATGGCCGCTTGCTCGCCTCGTCCGGGAGCACCGGAGGCGTCAGAAACCGCCGACGCTGACCGCGAGCGCGTTCGACAGATCGAATGCGGTGCCGGTGAAGGTCGCGGCCTGGAACACCCAGGTGTGCACCGGCAGGCCGCCGCCACCCTGGATGGTGAGCCGGAAGCGGCCGTTCGCGTCGAGCACGAAGTAGTCGACCAGCGCCGCCAGCGGCTCGAGCGGCACCAGGTATTCCGTCGCGGTGATCAGGTACGGGTTCGCCGAGACGCCGATCGCGACCAGCAGCGGGCCGTTCGCCGGACCACCGCTGACCTGGAACGTGCCGCGCGAGTTGGCCGTGGTCAGGTCGTCGCCGCACATCGACAGGGCCAACGAGCCCGCGCCGCCGAAGCCGAGGCTCGGTTGGCAGAACTGGCACTCGTCCGGGACCAGGTCGGCATTGGCGTCGCCCACGGTGCCGTTCAACACGTCGGCGAGGTCGTTGGTGCCGTTGTTGTTGCAGTCGACTTCGTAGACGGTCGCGAACACGGTGAGGTCGGTGTAGTTGACGTAGCCGTCCTGGTTGACGTCGAACACCGCCTGCGGGCTGTTGGCGGTGAACGGGCCGCCCATGTTGACCCTGAACGCGTTCAGGTCGGCGAGGTCGAGCGCGTTGTTGCCGTCCCAGTCGAACTCGGCCCGGCCGAGCGAATCGAGGAACGCGACCACCTTCTGCTTGTCGCCGGCCGACAGCGCGTTGAACGCATTCGCCGACGGCGCCGCTTCGCTGCCGAACGCGCCGTGCAGCGCAATGATGCCGTTGCTGCCGAGGATGCGGGACTGCAGCGTGCCGCCGACGACGCGACCGTCGTGCCACAGCGGATCGCGGTTGCGCACACCCCACAGGGACGGCGTGCGCAGTTCGTTGCCGGTCACCGGGGCGTGCTCGATGAAGTCGGCCGCGGTGCCCATGTCGTGCACCAGGAAGTCCGAGTACGGCTTGATGACCTTGTTGCGCAGCGCCGGCTCGAGGGCCGGGTCGTTGGCGGTCGTGTACGCGGCCACGTGGCAATCGGCACAACCGACCGCGGTGAAGATCGCCTCGCCGTCCAGACCGCTCTTCGGCGTCTGCGGCGGGGCCGCGAGGTAGCGCTGGAAGTCGGTGATGCGGTCGATGTAGTGCTGGCCGTTGACGTCCGGGCCGTCCTCGGGGTCCGCGACGGTGTCCCACGCGGCGAGCAGCGCCGCGTTGCCGTTCGGCGCGTTGTCGAACGGCACCAGCCGGTTGCTGAGGCCGATCTCGTTCTGCGCCGCGTCGCCGCTGAACGTCAGCGTCGTCGCGACCTGCGCCTTCCAGCCGAAGCGCCCGACGCGCTGCGGGCCGCTCGGCGTCTCGAGCGGCGTCACCCAGTGCGCACGGCCACTGACGTTGGCACTCGGCGGATTGGTCTCACGCGCGGCGATCACCGCGTCGGGGATCGCTTCGACGAGACCCATGCCGAGCGCCGACGGCGTCACGCGCAGCGCGGTGGTGTTGGCGGCCGCCGGAATCACTTCCTGGCACGCGACGTTGATCGCCTGGGCCTGGAGCAGCGAGCCACCGAGGGCGGCGAGTGGATCGAAGTTGCCCTTGCCGTCCGTGAAGCCGAATCGGGTCACGAACTGGCTGCCGGCCCCGCCGACCGGATTGTTGTGGCACGACGCGCAGCTGGTCTGGTTGAAGATCGGGCCACGCCCTTCCGCCGGCTGGACGACGCGCAGGAAGTCGACGCGTCCTGCATCGAAGCGAGCTCGCTGCGTCGGCGTGAGACCGGCGACCGGCGCCCCCATCTTGGGTTGGGCGACCTGCGCCGCGAGACTGGCGGAGGACGCGAGAACGAAACCGATTGCGAACGTACGCATGAGGTGGGAAGTGGGCGAAGTGGAGCCGCGCGGGCGACGCGGCGACGGCAGGGCGGCGCGGAGTCTAGCAGGAACCGCAACCGCGGGGCGCTACGCACTGCGCTGCCCGTCGGCCGTTCCGCGCGCGCGATTGCGCCGCAGCGAGCACACGGCGACGCGACGCACACGCGCGTCCCGTGGCAGCGGCGGTGGCCTGGAAACACCGCGACCCGGCGGCACGAGGTGCCGCCGGGTCGCATCTCACCTCGCCCGCCCCGCAGGGCGCGGCGGGCAGCACCACATCACCACTGGATGCGGACGACGTTGGTCTGGCCCGACGAAACCGGCAGCGCCGCGTCGACGTAGACCACCTGCGAATAGAGCGCCCAGCCCGGCGGCAGCAGACCGCCGAGCGGAATCGGCGTGCTGAAGCTGCCGTTGGCATTGGCGGCCACCGGCCCCAGGACGATCGGCGCCGGCGACAGCAGCGTTCCCCCTTGCCACGGCACGGGCGAGAGGAACACGTCGAACACCAGCAGGCCGCTGGCCGAACCCGGCAGACTCACCAGCGACAGGGTCGACAGCGACCCCGGCAGCGCCAGGTTGCCGCCGCACACCTGCAGCACACCGGTGCCGTTCGTGGCCAGGTTGACCCGCGTCTGGCACGGCGTGCAGGTGTAGGCCTCGGCCTTGAAGACATCGACGCCGCCTTCGGTCGTCGAGGTGTTGGGGTTGTCGCTGACGCGGAACCGCACGCGCACCGTCGCCGTCGGCACCACGTAGTCGCCGACCTTGAACTGGCGCTGCGTCCACGTGTTGTGGCCCGGCCCCGTCACCGTGTCGACGTTCACCCAGGAAGCGCCGTCGTTGCTGACCGACACGACCATGCTGTCTTCGGCCGTGCTGCAGAAGAACCAGCGGCGGTAGCTGATGAGGCCATCGGTGCCCGCGAAGTCCAACGGCGGCGAGATCAGGTCGGTCGGCCCACCGTCGACGTCGGCGGCGCCCGCGGCCCCGCCGGCCACGCCGTTCTGGGTCACCCAGCAGTAGACCGCCGACGTGCTGGATTCCCCGTCCTGGTTCGGGTTCGCGACCTGCGTGCCCACGGTCGTGCCGATCGGGATCACGCGTTGCCACGCCCCCGCGGTGAGCGCCGTGTTCTGCACGGTCCAGCCGCTCGCCGCGACTTCGAAGTTGTTCTCGTAGATCGTCACGAGCCCCAGCGTCGCCGTCGCTTCGAGCGCCCCGGCGGCGCCGGTCGGCGGATCGGTGAACGTCCCCGACTGGCTGTTCACCGTCACGTAGTAACGCACCTCGTCGGCGCAGTTCGTCGCCGGCAAGGTGCCGCGGAACTGGCCGGCACCGATGTCCGCCATCACCGATTGGACGAACGGCGCCCCGTTGATCGACGTGTAGAGCCGGCCGCTGCCGGTCTGCGGAATGGCGCCGCCGAAGCCGTTGGCGACCACGTCCAGCTGCGTCGTGGCCCCTGGTTGCACGGTGGACGGCAGGCCCGCCGGGTACGAGAACGTCAAGCCGATCGGCGGCGTGTTGATCCACACCTCGGTGCCCGTGCACTTGCCGACGACCATGTCCTTCCAGCCGTCGCCGTTGAGGTCGAAGATCGCGATGTCGTAGACGCCCGCGAGGTTGCCGAGCGGGATGCCGACCGACGCGCCGCCGACCACCTGCTCCTGCAGCGTCACGTTCGGCACGTTGCCCAGGTTGCGGTAGATGCGCGTGCGACGGCCGCAGCCGGAGATCTGCACGTCGACGTCGCAGATGACGACGTCGCGGAAGCCGTCGTTGTCGAGGTCGACGATGTAGTTGTTGCCCGCGAAGCCGTCGTCGCCGTCGCCGGCGCTGTACGAGAACACCATGTCGGGCGTGAACGTCGCCTGGCCGCCGACGACACCGGTCATCAGCTTGTAGCGGTCGGGACCGTCGTCACTGAAGATCAGGTCCGGCAGGTTGTCGTTGTTCAGGTCGCCCGCCGCGAAGTGGTACGGCGTGTTGCCGTAGGCCTGCTGCAGCACGTTGAACGTGCCGATCGCCGACGGGTTGTTGTACGAGATCGAAACCCGCTGCGGAGCAACGAGCGCGGTGTCCTTCACGATGTCCAGGTGCCCGTCCTGGTTCATGTCGAGGATCGCCGACGCCATGGCGAACTCCGACGCCAGCATCGCCGCGGTCATGCGCGTCGTGGACTGGTCGGTGAAGTAGCCGAAGCCGTTGTTGATCAGCAGCCGGTCGTTGACGTCGATCGAACGGGCCGGGCCGTCCTGGTAGTCGCCGAAGTAGAGGTCGAGGTCGCCGTCCTCGTCGATGTCGCCCGCGCTGACCGTGCAGAACCGGTGCTCGCCGTTCCAGCTGGCGCCCGCCTGCATGTCGTTGATGCGCAGTGCGTCGTCGTAGAGGAAGCCGAGCCAGTTGCCGACCACGTCGTCGCCGCGGTTGATGTAGACGCGCGGCACGCGGATGTACTGCGGCTGGCCGGCGGTCAGCGTGGTCGCCGTGACGAGATCGACCCACCCGTCACCGTTGACGTCGGCGCAGACCACGTCGCGGTCGTTCGTGGCATCGAGCATGCCCTGGCTCCCGGCGACCATCGACGCGCTCGCGTACAGCGCGGTGCGCTCGGTCAGCACGCCGTTCTCGTTCATCAGCAGCACGTTCGGGAAGTGCCCGGTGCTGATCCAGGGCTGCTTGCGCACCACCACCAGATCGGTGTCGCCGTCCTGGTCGAAGTCGGCGAAGCCATAGTCCTTCTCTTCGGGATCGTTGACACCCAGCGACGGAGTGCAGACGAGTCGGGTTACGGTCTGGTTCGTGAAGTTGGCCCATTGCGCGCGCAGGGACGACGCGGCTGAGCCGGCCACGACGGTGGCCAGGAGCACGGAGATGAAACGCACAGAGACCTCGCTCGATAGGGAAACAGCACGCCGCTTATGAAGCGGAGCGTGCACAGGCGGCAGGTCGCGGGAGGCTACCAGTGACTCGACGCGAGGATCAACGGGGTCGACCCCGCCGCGAGCCACGTTGCGCGCCAGCGGATCCGGCGACGTATGCTCGCGCCATGCGATCGGGCTGGCTCCTGGGTGCGATGGCCGCCGTGGCGATGGGACTGCACGCCATGCACATCGTGCGGCAGTGGCGCCGACCGCCACCACCGCCGGCGCCGGAACGCATCGTGCGGGGCAAGCCGCGCCCCTGGCTCCTGCCGGTCGCCTTGCTCGTGCAACTCGCAGGGGTCGGCCTCGCCATCGCCTGCGCCCTTCTCGATGCGCGCCGCGACAGGGCATCCGCCGCCATCGTCTACGCCGCCGCCTGCCTCGGCATCACGACCCTCGCCGCCACATTGTCGAGGCTCGCCCGGCCACGCGATCCGGACGGGTTCGAGCAGTTCATGATCCACTTCGGCTTCGTGGTGGTCATGGCCATCGGTAGCTGCTACGGCTGCTGCCTGGGCAGCGAACTCCGCGGGATGTTCACCGGCCCCTGGTAGGATCGCGGCGGTGTTCCTGATCAGCGCCTTCCTGGCCGTCGCCATGCTCGCGCACTTCGCCGTGATCCTGCGCCAGCTGCTCGGGAAGACGAACCCACCACCCGAGCCGGCCGCCGGACACGCGTCCGGCGCGTTGATTCCGGCGCTGGCCGCGCAGGCGCTGGGCATCGCCGTCGCGATCGTCGCAGCCTGCATGGATGCCACCGAGAAGACCTACCAGATCGCCTGGTTGGTGGTCGGGCCGGCAGCGCTGGGACTCACCGCCCTCGCCTTTGCGCTGTCCGTCGTCGGCCGGCCGCGCCCCCGCAACGGCGTCGCCGAAGTGTTCATGTGGCTCGCGTTCGCCGCAGCCGTCGGCATCACCGCGTGCTATGGGGCGGTGTTCGCATAGGCGTGGCGCGACCGATTTGCGCGCGACCCCGGCGAACTGCAGCTCTCAGCCTTCATCGCCCCGGCAACGGACGCTACAAACGCAGGCATGCCCAGGTTCCTGCCCAGGTCCATCGCCTGGCAGGCGGTCCTCGTTTCGTCGGCGGCGGCGGCGCTGCCCGCACAGGCCCTTCTGCTCCAGTGCCCGCCGGACGCGGTGGCGTATGCGACGCGCCACTGGCACCTCGGGAACGGCCTGCCGCAGAACAGCGTGAACGCGCTGCTACAGACCCTGGACGGACACGTCTGGGTCGGAACGTTCGGCGGCTTGTGCCGGCTCGACGGCGAACGCATCGCCGTGTTCGACGTGGTCGCGGGCCTGCCGAGCAGCCGCGTGCGTTGCCTGTGCGAAACCCGCGATGGGACCTTGTGGATCGGGCTCGACGTCGGCGGCCTCGTCAGCCATCGCGATGGACGTTTCACGCAACACCCCGAGCTGCCGGCGTCGTACGTGCAGACGCTGCTGGAAAGCGCGCCGGGCGAGCTCGCGATCGCGACCCCGGACGCCGTGTGGCGCCATCGCGGCAACACGTTCGAACGTTGGCCAGGGCCGCCACGCGCGCGCGTGGAGGCCTTCCTGCGGCGCCGCTCCGGCGAGCTGTTGGCCGGCGGCGAAACAGGTGTGTGGCGCCTCGACGCGACCGGTTCGCTGCCGCTCACGACGTCCGGGGTGAACTGCCTCGCCGAAGTCGGCAGTCGCCTCCTGCTCGGCCGCAGCACGGGCCTGTTCTGCCTGGCCGCCGGCGAGGAACGCCCCTGGCAACCGGTGAAGGGCACCGACACGTTGGTCCACGCCCTGCTGGTCGCCGAGGACGGCGCCCTGTGGGTCGGCACCGACGCAGGTGCCGTGCGGATCGCACCGGAGCTGGTGCCGGACGCCGACGCAGCGTGGCCGAACGGCGGCGAGGCGCGCCCACCGGCGTCGCCCGACGCGATGTACGCCGCGCGCACCCTGATGGCGGACCGCGAAGGCGGTGTGTGGGTCGGCGGCGACCAACGCGGCGTCACCCGCCACAGTCGCGTCGCCGCGCGTGAGTTCGGTCGCGAACACGGCCTGCCGCACCGCGGCGTGCAGTCCATCCTCGACGCCGGCGACGGTGCTGTTCTCGTGGGCACCAGCACCGGCGTCCGCCGCGGCGACGGCAACCAGTTCACCCGGATGGAGCCGACGGTGGCGGCCGGCGGCGTCAACGTGCTGGCCCGCGATCCCGACGAGGTCGTGTGGCTCGTATCGCCGATGGGCATCCATCGCATCGACGCCACGGGACACCAACTCTGGGTCGATGCGCGCGCATGGCCCGCGCACCGGGTGCGGGCCATGGTGCGAACGCCGGCGGGCGACCACTGGCTCGGCGGGGACGGTGGTCTCGCCCTGCTGCGCGACCGGACCCTTTCGTGCCCGCCCGAAGCCGAAGCGTTCCGTGGTCAATTGGTGCGCGCTCTCGCCATCGGCCCGGACGGTGCACTTTGGGTCGGGGCGGAATACGACCTCGCGCGCATCGGCACCGACGGCCGCGTCCGCAACTGGCACACGGGAACGAGCCTGCCGCCGGGAACGATCCGCGCGATCGTGCCCGAGGCCGGGGACGCCGCGTGGATCGCGACCTACGGCAGTGGCCTCGTGCGCATCGACGGCGACCGCTGCACGACGATCGACGAACGCCACGGCCTGCACGACCAGCACCTCAGCAGCCTGCTCGTGCACGACGACGTGTTCGTGTTCGGCTGCAACCACGGCGTGTTCACGGTGGCCCGCGACCAGATCGCAGCCGTGCTCGCGGGCCGCGCGACGACGCTCGGCAGCCGCGTGCTGGACGCCCCAGGTGACGCCGCGGCCGAAATCAGCGGCGGCATGCAGAACTGCATGACGCAGATCGGCACGACCTTGTGGTTCTGCGGCATCGACCGGCTCGTCGCGTACGACCTGGCGAGCCCGCCGCGAAGACAGGCGACACCGACGGCCAAGGCCGACGACGTCTACCTCGGCGACCGCCGCATCGTCCCGACCGGAACGATCGTGGCGCCGGCGGGCGCCCGCAACCTGACGTTCCGTCTCGGGGCAGCGACCTTCGACCATCCCGAGCGCCTGCGGTTCCGCTGGCGGCTGGGTGACGCCGATGCCGCCTGGATCGGCCCGACTTTCGAACGCGACGTGCATCTCGTCGACCTGGGTCCGGGCGAACATCGCTTCGAAGCGGAGGTGGTCGGTGTCGACGGCAGTGCATCGCCCCGACGGCTGCAGTGGCACATCCACGTGCCGCCGGCGTGGTGGGAGACCACGCTCGCCCGCGTGTTGTCGGCGCTCGCGGGGCTCGCGGCGGCGACGCTGCTGGTCCGCTACGGCGCCAGCCGGTCCGCGGCGCGCACCGCCAGACTGCAGATGCTGGTGGACCTCCGCACCCGCGACCTCGACGCCGCGCGCCACCAGCTCGAACAGCGGGTGGCGGAACGCACGGCCGAGCTGCAGGTGGCGCTGCATCGCCAACAGGAGGCGATGGCCGCACGCCAGGCGCTCGAAGGCCAGCTGCGACAGACGCAGCGCATGGAGAGCCTGGGCCAGCTCGCCGGCGGCGTCGCGCACGACTTCAACAACCTGCTGACGGTGATCCTGGGCTCTGCCGACCTGATCGCCGCCCTGGACTCTCCCGAAGAACGAGCCGAGCTCACGCATGCGATCCGTTCCGCCTGCCGCCGCGGCAGCAACCTGACGCAACACCTGCTCGCCGTGGCGAGCCGGCAAAGCGTCGAACTGGCGCGCCTCGACCTCGGCCGTGTGGTCGGCGACCTGTTGCCGGTGCTGCGTTCGCTGCTCGGCGACGGCATCGCGCTGCACTTCGCACCGCCGACCCGGCCGCTCCAGGTGCGCGCGGCCGTGACGCAGATCGAGCAGATCCTGCTCAACCTCGCCAGCAATGCCCGCGACGCGATGGCCCGCGGCGGCACCGTCACGATCCGCATCGACACGGCCGCGCAGCGCGTCGTGCTCGAGTTCGCCGACACCGGCCAGGGCATGCCCCCCGAGGTGCTCGAACGGGTGTTCGAGCCGTTCTATTCGACCAAGACGCAGGGGGTCGGACGCGGACTCGGCCTCGCCACCGTGTACGGCATCGTCAAGCAGCTCGACGGCGCGGTGCACATCGACAGCGCCGTCGAGCGTGGCACGACGGTGCGCATCGACCTGCCCGAAGACGTGTCCGGCCCCACGGAGCCGATCGTCGAACTGCCGCAAGCGGGCCAGCCGCACCTGCAAGCCAGGGTGCTGCTGATCGAAGACGAGCCGCTGGTGTGCACGGTGCTCGAACGCATGCTGCGCGGCTTCGGTTGCTCCGTGCGCACTGCGCCGGACGGAGCGACCGGCGTGGATCTGTTGCGCACGGCACCCGAGGCGGTCGACGTCGTGCTGAGCGACGTGGTGATGCCCGGACTGCACGGCCGGGCCCTTTGCCAGGCCCTGCTGGCGATCCGCGCCGACCTGCCGATCGTGTTCCTCAGCGGCTACCTCGACGGCCGCCTCACCCACCAGGACCTGGCCGAAATGGGCCTCGACATCCTGCCGAAGCCGATCGACCCGGGCCGCCTCGCGCGCGCCCTGAAGCAGGCGATCGAACGGCGGCGGCCCGTGGCACCACGCGACCCGGCCGTCTGAGCAGGGCCGCTGCCGCGCGCGGTGCCACCACGTGGCGCCGGCGAACCCCGCCAGCACGAGGGCCAGCAGCTGGTGCCACGACAGGCCGCCGACGACCGGCGGATTCTCGCGGCGGAACTCGAGCAGGAACCGGAACACCGCGTAGACCGCGAGGTACGCGACCAGCCGCGTGGTGCCGAACCACCGCCGCCGCGCCGCGACGGCGAGCGCCACGGCCGCAGCCGCGTGGAAACCGGCTTCGAGCAACTGCGCCGGGAAGCGGGCCACGCCCGCGGCATCGACCGTCGCCCACCACGTCGCCGCGCACGGTTCGCCGGCACAGCAACCGGCCCACCAGCAGCCGAGCCGCCCGCACGCCAACGCCACCGCCAGCGGCAACGCGAAGTCGCCGCCGGTGGCGATCCGGATGCCGCAAAGCCGTTTCGCCAGTTCGACGCCGAGCCAGCCGCCGAGCAGGCCACCGAGCACGGTGCGGCCACCGAGCGGCAGCGCGTCGCCGCCGAGTCCCGGCGGTGGCGGCGCCGCGAAGCCGAGCAGGTCCGCCGGCAACTGCAGGCCATAGGCCCCGAGCACCGCGCCGACCAACGCCGCGCAGCGCACCACCTGCCGGTCGGCCGGCGGCAGTTCGACGGCGCGCGGCTGCCAGCGGTACGCCAGCATCGCGAGCAGCAGGCCCGAGAGCACGCACAACGGGTAGCCCATCAGCCGAGCCGTGCCCGCAGGGGTTCGAGCACGGTGCGTTCGAGATCGTCGCGGTAGAACAGGTTGAACGTGTCGAACGGGATCACGCGCTTGCCGTCGGGATGAGCGATGTGCACGCAGCTCTTGCGCACGCTGCGCAGGTCGAGGTCGTGGCGGTCGAGGAACTTCATGATCACCACGCGGAACACGTCCTGGTAGCGCAGCGGTTGCGCCGCGGCCAGCCGCACGCCCGGCAGGCAGCACAGGAGCTTCGCGATCGCGCCGGCGGCCCCTTCCGGACCGTGTGCGGTGCTGAACGCCTCGACCATCGCCTGCACCGTCTTCGCGTCGCGTTCGTAGGCGATCGTGTTGCGCGTTCCCTCCAGCAGGACCTCGGGCGGCACCAGCCCGGTCAGCGGCGTGATCGGCGAGCGGCCCTGCGGGCGGCGCAGCGCGTAGGCCATCGCCAGCGAATCGGGATGGCACGGCACCGGGATCAGGTCGGCCGCGGACAGGTGCGGGAACTGCGCCAGGATGCGCCGCCGCACTTCGCTCAGGGTCAGCCGATGCGCGTCGAACTCGTAACCGTCGTTGCGGCCGGCGTCCTGCACCGGCTGGAACGTGACGCCGCGCACGCAGCGCTGCCGCAGGGCGAAGTCGAGGATGGCGCCGAGTTCGTCGTCGTTGCTGCCGCGCCGCACCGTGACCACCAGCGTGGTCGACAGGTCGAGCGCATTCAGCCGTTCGAGCGCCCGTTCGCGCACACGCACGAGGTCGGCCCCGCGCAGCGTCTGCAGCGCCGATGACCGCAAGCTGTCGAACTGCAGGTAGACCTCGAAGCCCGGGCCGTAGCTCGCGAGGCGTTCGGCGAAGCCGTCTTCGTGCGCGATGCGGATGCCGTTGGTGTTCAGCATGCGGTGCCGGATCGGCCGCCGCTGCACCGCGTTCATCACCTCCCAGAACCGCGGATGCAGCGTCGGCTCACCGCCGCTGATCTGCACGATGTCCGGCTCGACCTCGTTCTTCACGATGCAGTCGAGCATGCGTTCGATGGTCGGCAGGTCGCGGTGCGTCTGTCGCTCCGGGCCGCTGGCGGCGTAGCACGTCGGGCACCGCAGGTTGCAATGGTCGGTGATCTCGAGCACGGTGAGGCAACCGTGCTGCTCGTGCTCGGTGCAGATGCCGCAGTCGTAGGGACAACCGAAGCGGACCGCGGTGTTGGGCTTCGCGACCTGCTCCGGCGGCTTGAGGAACTTCTCGCGACCGAGCCGCCAGTAGTCGGCGTCGTCGGCGAGCAGCACCCGCTGCGGCCCGTGTGCGCGGCAGCGCTTCAGCAGCCACACCCGGCCGTCCTCGATCACCTCCTTGGCCTCGACCGTGACGAGGCAGGTCGAACACAGCGCCGTGGTGGCGCCGTAGAACAGGTAGGGCCGCACTCGCTCCGACATGCCGCCAGCATGCGGTGCGCGGGCGACGGCGGGAAGTGCGGCGCGGGAAGCGGCGCTATCCTGCGACGATGCGCCCCGTGGTCCTCACCGTGCTGCTCGTGCTCTACGCCGCCTTCGCGTGCCTGTTCGCAATCTGGACGGCGGCCACGCTGTTGGCCCCGGCCAGCTTCGGGGCGCTGCCGCTGCCGGCATGGGCGATGCTGCTCGCGGCGGCCGTGAACGGCGGCGTGGCGCTCGGCATCCACCGACGCGCGCGGTACGTGCGACCGTTCGCGATCGCGTTGCACGGACTGGTTGCGGCGACGGCGGTCGCGTTCGTCGTGTTGCACGTCACCGGAACGCACCCGGACGGGTCGGCGAACCCGTGGCCCGAACTGCTCGGCAAGGTCGTCGTGCACGCCCTGGTCACCCTGCTCTGGTGGCGCCACCGCGGCATCGCCGCGTGGCTGCGCGCCTGATTCACGCGACCAGCAGCTTCGTGCCCACGGCGGCGAGCACGACGGCGATCGCGGCACGCAGCACCCGTTCCGGCGCGCGCGCCCCGAGCAGCGAACCGAGCACGATGCCAGGCACCGAACCGAGCAGCAGCTGGCCGAGCAGGGCGAGGTCGACGTTGCCGAGCCAGAGATGGCCGAGTCCCGCCACCACCGTCAGCGGGATCGCGTGCACGATGTCGGTGCCGACGAGCCGGGCGGGCGTCATGCGCAGCGGATACAGGTAGACGAGCAGCACCGTGCCGAGGGCCCCCGCCCCGACCGAAGTCAGCGTGACGAGCACACCGAGCAGGGCTCCCGCCGCGACGGTGGCGACCGGTTGCATGCGCTTGAACGACGTCGGCGAACCGAGCCGTTGCGCGCGGCCGAGTCCCTGCACCCGCGCCTTCCACAGCATGGCCAGGGCCGTGGCGATCAGGACGCCACCGAGCGTCGCCACCAGGGTGCCGCTGCGCCCCTGCCCACCGCCGGATAGCTGCAGCCACCACAACGTCGCGGCCGCGGCCGGCAGGCTGCCGAGCGCCAGCCGCCGCACCACCTGCCAGTCGACGCCGCCGCGCCGATGATGCATCGCTCCACCGACCACCTTGGTCAGCGCGGCGAACCACAGGTCGGTGCCCACCGCCGCAGCCGGCGCCATCCCGAACAACAGCACGAGGATCGGCGTCATCAGCGAACCGCCGCCGACGCCGGTGACACCGACCAGGGCGCCGACGGCGAACCCGGCGACCGGATTGATCCAGTCGATCGTCACCGTCCGATCCTCGCCTGCGCCAGGTGGGTCATCGTGCCAACATCGGCGCCGCACCTGCGCCGCATGAAGCATGACCTCACCGGCGCGCCGACGCGCCACGGACAAGGGCCACCGCGGCCGCGCCCGGCCTCACTTCGTCAACTGGCGCATCCAGTGCCGTTCGGTGCACACCTTCGCCTCGCCGAGGAAGCGCTCGCGCACCAGTCGTTCCGCCAACGGCGCGTCGACTTCGCGCACCGCATCGAGCATCGCGACGAGCCAGCCCACCGACTCGGCTTCGTCCGCCGTTTGCGGAATGCGCCGCACGATCCGGTCGACGAAGCCCTTGGCCCCGCAGTGCTGCAGGGCCACGGCTACCTCCTCCACCATCCAGCCGTCCTTGGCGTCGAGCTGGTCGAGCAGCACGGCGATCGCACGTTCGTCGCGGATCACGCTCAGGGCCCGGACCATGTCGATCGGTGCCGCCCCACGCAGGTCGCGCAATCGGGCGATCATGCTCGGCACCGCGTCGCGCGCGTCCGGCCCGAGGTCCGACAGCGCACGGCACGCGACCGCCACGGCATCGGCCTCGGCGTGGGTGGCCACGACCTTGGCCAGGAACGGCATGGCCCGACGCCCTTCCGCCTTGATCGCCGGAGCGAGGTCGCCCCACACCCGCTCGTACCAGAACGCGCCATCGGGCGACTGCGCACCGATCCATCCGACCACCGCGCGCGCGCGCGCTTCGGCATCGGCGAGCGCCAACGTCGCCACCCACTTGCCGCGCGCGGCGAGGCCTGCCTCGACCTGCCGCCGCACGTCGGCCGGAGTAGTCGCCACGTAGGCGGCTCCGTCCATGTGGTGCGCGCGGGACAACTCGTAGGGGCCCGGATTGACCGCCTGGCTGTAGTCCCAGACCTTCTCGCCCTCGATCCACACGATGCCGCGCGCATTGTCGCCGTCGATGCGCAGCAGCGGCTCCCATTCGCCGCCCTTCGCTCGAACGAGGAACAGCAGCACCACGTCGGGCACGATCGCGTCGCTCTTCTGGCCGAAGGCGAACGGCACCTTGCTCGCGTTCGGCAGCGACGGCACCAGCAGCGTCGCTCCCACGGTCTCGTCGGGCGCCACGAACCAGCGGCGCGTCACGACCACGGTGCCATCGGCCGCGGCCTTGCCTTCGACGACGACCTTGGCTTCGTTCGCCATCCGGAACGGCGACGGATGCGGCTTGATCGCAAGGGGCGTCGGGGTCGGGCGCGCGAACGGCAATACGGCCAACAACAGGATCGCGGTGCGCATTGGAGTGCGGGAGAGTAGCCCGTATCGCGCGGGCCGGTAACAGCGTCGGCAAGCTACGGACGCCCGTGCTGGCGCCGTCCGGCGACGCCCGTAGGATCCCGCGCCCGCATGCTGACCTTCCAGCAACTGATCCTCCGCCTGCAGTCCTACTGGGACGCGCAGGGATGCGCCCTGCTGCAGCCGTACGACATGGAGGTGGGGGCCGGCACGAGCCACACCGCGACGTTCCTGCGCGCGCTCGGCCCGGAACCGTGGAAGGCAGCCTACGTGCAGCCGAGCCGCCGCCCGAAGGACGGCCGCTACGGCCAGAATCCGAACCGCCTGCAGCACTACTACCAGTACCAGGTCGTGCTGAAGCCGGCCCCGGCGAACATCCTCGACCTCTACCTCGGTTCGCTCGAGGCGGTCGGCTTCGACCTGAAGAAGAACGACGTGCGCTTCGTCGAGGACGACTGGGAGAACCCGACGCTCGGCTGCTGGGGCCTCGGTTGGGAGGTCTGGCTGAACGGCATGGAGGTGACGCAGTTCACCTACTTCCAGCAGGTCGGCGGCATCGACTGCCGGCCGATCACCGGCGAGATCACCTACGGGCTCGAACGGCTGTGCATGTACCTGCAGGGCGTGCCGAACGTCTACGACCTGGTGTTCACCGATGGCCTGAAGTACGGCGACGTGTTCCACCAGAACGAAGTCGAGCAGAGCACCTACAACTTCGAACACAGCGACGTCGCGTTCCTGCTGCAGGCCTTCGCCGCGCACGAGAAGCAGTCGCAGCACCTGATGCAGCAGAAGCTGGCGTTGCCGGCCTACGAGCAATTGCTGAAGGCGGCGCACACGTTCAACCTGCTCGACGCGCGCGGTGCGATCTCGGTGACCGAACGTGCGGCCTACATCGGCAAGATCCGCAACCTGGCGCGCGCCGTGGCGCAGAGCTACCTGGACAGCCGCGCCCGGCTCGGCTTCCCGATGGCGCCGAAGGCCTGGGCCGAAGAAGTGCAGCAGAAGCTCGCCGCCGCGGCGGCCAAGGCCTGACCGGCGGCGATCAGCTGACGACCTTGGTGTCGACGTTGGTCGAGTAGATGCCGCCGCCCTGCTGCAGCACGATGCCCTGGCCGTAGACGCGCAGACCGATCAGGCTCGGCAGGTTCGGGATGTCGAGGCGACTCTTGTACTCACCGCCCTGCACGACGCCGGCGCCGAGCGGCGTGGCGGTGAGCAGGCTGAGCTGCAAGGCGAGGCCGTCGAACAACGCCGTGAAACCGTTGCCGAGCGCCGCGAGGTTGAGCGCGACGTCGCCGTCGGCGGCGACGGTCGAGAAGTCGAAGCGGTGGCCGATCGAGCCGTTGCCGCCGATCGAGAACGACTCGACCACGGGCTGCACAGAGGAGACCTCGATCACGCTGCCGTTCCAGGTGCCCTGAACGACCACGTCGAGGTTGTGGTACTGCAGCAGGTTCACGGTCGAGCTGTGCATCTGCGTACCGACCCACTTGATGACGTGCTCGAAGCCGGGGCAGTAGTAGCAACCGGCGGCGCTGCCGTCGGTCGGGGTGCAGCGCACGGTCACGGGGACCTGGGCCGTGGCGACGACGGCAGTGGTGAAGGCGGCGAACAGGACGGGGACGAAGCGGTGGATCATGCCGGGCCTGGTTCACGAACCGTGCCACGCCCGGGAACAACGCCGCGCGCCCGGATCGCGGACACCCGCCGCCCGGATTCCGGACAAGGGTCGACGCAGGAGTTTGGCCCAGCCGCCTGCGTGGCCACGACTGGTCCGTAGCAGCAGGGATGCACGACGACATCCCTGCCGAGAGCAGCTGGTCCCCGACCCCTGGGCTGACCGTCGCCCGCCGCGGTTTCTTCGGCGTCGTCGCCGCCGCGTGCGCCGCCGCCCACCTGCCCGGTGCGTCGCCGGCCTGGCGCACTCGCGCGGACGGAGACTGGACGGTCGACCAGTTCGTGCGCGAGGTCACCCCCGTGTGCAAGGAACTGGTCGCCGACGGCTCGGGGCTCGGCCAGGACCGCTACCTGCACACGCTGGCGGCGTTCGCGGTGCGGCTCGGCGAGGTGCCCGTGCCCGACAACGCCAAGGAGGTCGCCCATGGGCACCGCATCGGCAGCAACCACGGCCCCGACCCGTTCACGATGCTGCACTGGATCCTGGCACCAGGTGCCGTCATCCGCCCGCACGCCCACACGTACGGCAACGTGGTCACGCTCGGACTCACCGGCGAAGCGCTGGTCGCCAACTACGAGCAGGTCGGCGCCCTCGACTGCGAACGGACCGACGAGATCGAAGTGGTCCGCGTGCAGGAGCAGGTGCTGCGCCCCGGCGACGTCAACCTGGTGTCGCTCGCACGGCACTACGTGCACGGCTTCGTCGCCGGTCCGCGAGGCGCCTCCGGACTCGACATCACGACCCGCATCGTGCCGCGCCGGAAGTCGCCCACGCTCGTAGTCGGCGAGGCCAAGGACGATGCACGCCGGACGTTCCGCGCCCATTGGAAGGTCGGGGAGTAGCGGCTTCGGCACCGCCTGCGGCAACATGACGAGCATGCCACCACTTTCGCGGCTCATCGCCGGTCTTGCGCTGCTGACCACCGCCGCATCGGCGCAACAGGCGACGGAACTCGCCGCCGCCGTCGACGCCTTCGTGACCGACACGTGGGCGAAGACGAAGCCCGACGAACTCGTCGCCCGGCTGCAGGCGGCCAAGATCGACGCCAACGGACTCGAAGCGCTGCTGCGCGCCGGGCGACCGCGCTACCCCGACGTCGCCGAGCCGCGCGGCAAGCTCAGCGATCGCCTGCCGCTCGCCAGCGACCACCTCGACCACACCACCGAGCACTTCGTCTACGTGCCGAAGTCGTACGACCCCGCCAAGGCGACCCCGCTGCTCGTCGTCGCCCACGGCGGCAGCGCGGCGCGCGACCTCGACTTCGGCGCCCGCGCCGCGCGCGGCGGCATGGTCCCGTTCTGGCTCGAGGCGGCCGAGCAGCACGGCTTCCTGGTCGTGGCGCCGCTCAGCGACCGCGGCTGGATGCAAATCGGCACGTCGATGCTGTTCTCGTCGATCGCGCGCATGCAGCGCGACTTCCACGTCGACCCGGACCGCGTGTTCCTCACCGGACACTCGATGGGCGGCCACCTGACCTGGCGCAGTTCGTTCTGGTTCGCCGATCGCTGGGCGGCAGTGAGCCCGATGTCGGGCGGCTACGACTACGTGAAGTCGGGCGACGTGTGGAACCTGATCAACGTGCCCGGCTACACGACGTTCGGCACCGAGGAGCCGTTCCAGATCAACGAGTTCAACAAGACCATCGCGAAGTGGATGCAGGACCACGCCTACCCGTGGACATGCGTCGAGAAGGACGGCGGCCACGAGATCTTCGCCGACGAAGTCGTGAAGGTGGCGACGTTCTTCGCACAGCAGCGGCGCGACCTCTACCGACCGAAGGTCTGGGCTCGCATCGGCGGGCTGCGCTTCGAGGCCGCCGAGACGAATGCGAAGTGGGGCAAGACGCACACCTGGACCACCGGTCGACCGATCGACCTGGCGACCGTGCACTGGCTGCGGTTCTTCGACTTGCCGGCCGGCACGCCGCCGGAGAAGGGTCTGCAGCGCGCGTTCGCCGAAAGGAAGGACGGCAACCGCATCGAGATCACCAGCGAGAACGTGCGGCGGCTGCGGCTGCACCTGCATCCGCGGCTGGTCGATCTCGCGAAGCCGATCACCGTCGTCGCCAACGGCAAGCAGGTGTTCAAGGGCGTCGTGCCGCCCGACCTTGCCCTCATGCTGACGACGGTGCGCGACCACCAGGACCGCGGCCGCATCTTCCACGCGGCGATCGACGTCGAGATCACCGACGACAAGCCGCCGCCCGAGCCGCGCGGCTGATCGTCAGCCGGTCGCGCGCGACACTTCGAACGAGCGGCACAGGAAAGCGCTCACCCCGGTGCGATCCCGGTCGTCACTGTGCACGACGTAGCGCATGCCATCGCGGCGGTTGGGCGGCAGCGCTTCGGCGCAAAGCGAGCCAACCAGCACCGGCGCGTCGCCGTCGGCCTTGGCGACCTGCGGGTTGCCGCCGCCCAGCAGCCGCACCTTCCTGGACTTCGTGCGCGTCGGCTTCCTGGACGGACCACGGTCACTGCGTTTCGGCTCGGTTGCCACTGGATTCCCCGTTCGGTTCATCGGCCTTCACGGCAGACCCGGCGTCGCCAGCCAGAAGGCGCACGACGCCGTCGCCGGAAAGAGCGTACTCGGTGTTGTAGCGAGCGAACTCGATCTCGTCCGCATCGGCTTCGAGCACCACGATCTGGGAGCCGCCGAGTGGGCGCTGCTGCAGATCGCACGGGACGATCTCGAGCCGCGAATGCGCGTCCGGGTCGTCTCCCACCCAGCCGAGGAAGTCGAGGAACACGAGCTGGCCGGCGTACGGGGACGGCACCGACAGCCGGACCTCGCCGACCTCCAGCGGCACGATCGGCTTGGCCAACCGAACACCCGTGCGTGCATGACCGAGGTCGGCGAGCCCCTCGAGCCCGTCGTCGTGCCCCAGGTCGTCCGCCAGCTCCAGCCACGAGCAACCAGCGCTCGCCGTCGCGGCTTCGCACGCCGTGACCAGCACCTTGCCGAGCCCCGCGCCGCGCAGGCGCTGGTCGACGATGCAGGCGGTGATCCGGCCGACCGGTTGCGCCCGATGCAGCACGCTGGTCCGGTGGATCGTCGCGACTCCCAGCAGTTCGTCACCGCGCGCGACGACGACCGCGACGCCCCCGTTCCGCTCCCAGGTCGGCCACCGATACACGACGTCCATTCCGGAGGCCTCGACCCCCACCGACCGGAACAACCGGGCGATCTCGCCAGCGTCGCGCATCCGATCGCCGCGACGCACCGTCCAAGCGGCGCCGGCTGCGGTCATGGCCCGCCGGGCGGCCGCGCGAAGCGGTAGCTGGTGCGTGCGTAGCCGAGCCGCTCGTAGAACGCGTGCGCCGCGCCGCGCGTCAGGTTGCTCGTCACCTCGACGAGCCCACAGCCGGCCGCCGCGAGCTGCCGCTCCGCCGCCGCCACCAGGGCCGTGCCGACTCCCGCTCCCCGGAACCGCGCGTCGACGACCAGCGCGGTGATCCGGCCGACCGGCCGCGGTCGGTGCAGCACGTGCATGCGATGCAGCGTCGCGAGCCCGACGAGTCCCTCCGCCGCCGCCGCGACGAGCGCTGCGTTGCCGGCCGCGGTGAACGCCGGCCAGCGGGCGACGAGCTCGTCCACCGCCGCGGGGTGCCCGAGTTCGACGAACAAACGCGCCAATTCGGCGGCATCGTCGACGGTCGCCGCGCGGATCGTGTAGGCGGGAACGGCAGCACCCATGGCAGGCGCGCACTCTACCGCCGTGGACGGCTCGCGCTGGCCTGCGCCGGCCTGCCCCGTAGGATCCTCGCCCCGCCATGACCGCATCGAGCCTCCTGGTCGAACTGTTCGTCGAAGAACTGCCGCCGAAGTCGCTGAAGAAGCTCGGCGAGGCGTTCGGCAGCGTGCTCGCCGACCACCTGGGGAGCGTGGGCCTCTTGCCGAAGGACGCGACCGTGACGACGTTCGCGTCGCCGCGGCGCCTCGCGGTGCACGTGACGCAGGTCGCGCGCAAGGGCGCCGACAAGGCCGTGCAGGTGAAGCTCGTGCCGGTCGCGGTCGGCCTGGACGGCAACGGCCAGCCGACGCCCGTCCTGCTGAAGAAGCTCACCGCGGTCGGAGCCGACGCCAGCGTGGTGCCGCAGTTGAAGCGCGCCGTCGACGGCAAGGCGGAGACGCTGTTCCTCGACAAGGTCGAGCCGGGCGTGGCACTCGCCGACGGCCTGCAGAAGGCGCTCGACGAGGCCCTGGCGAAGCTGCCCATCCCGAAGGTGATGACCTACCAGCTCGCCGACGGCTGGAGCAACGTGAAGTTCGTGCGCCCGGCCCACCGCCTCGTCGCACTGCACGGCGACACCGTCGTCCCGGTGCGCGGCCTCGGCCTCGTCGCCGGCCGCACCACGCACGGCCACCGCTTCGAGGCGAAGCAGCCGCAGATCGAAGTGCGCAGCGCCGATTCGTGGGTGCAACAACTCGAACAGGATGGAGCGGTCGTGCCGTCGTTCGCCGCTCGCCGTGCCGCGATCGAGCGCCAGCTGCAGGCCAAGGCGACCGGACTCGGACTCGTGCCGATCGACGACCCGGCCCTGCTCGACGAGGTGACCGCCCTGGTCGAACGGCCGAACGTGCTGGTGTGCAGCTTCGAACAGGAGTTCCTGCAGGTGCCGCAGGAGTGCCTCATCCTGACGATGAAGCTGAACCAGAAGTACTTCCCGCTGCTCGACCGGGCGGGCCGACTGACCAACCGATTCCTCGTCGTGAGCAACATCGCGCCGGCGGACGCGAGCGCCGTCGTCGGCGGCAACGAACGCGTGGTGCGGCCGCGCCTCGCCGACGCCAAGTTCTTCTTCGACCAGGACCGCAAGAAGACCCTCGCGTCGCGGCTGCCTGGACTGGCCAAGGTCGTCTACCACGGCAAGCTCGGCACGCAGGGCGAGCGGGTCGAACGCGTGCAGGCGCTGGCGCGCGCGATCGGCGCGGCACTCGGCGGCGAGTCGCTGGCCCGCGACGCGGCGCACGCGGCGGGGCTGGCGAAGGCCGACCTGCTCACCGACATGGTCGGCGAGTTCCCCGAACTGCAGGGCATCATGGGCGGCTACTACGCCCAGAACGACGGTGAGCCCGCCGCGATCGCCGAGGCGATCGAAGACCACTACAAGCCGCGCTTCGCCGCGGACACGTTGCCGCGCAACCCGGTCGGCACCTGCGTCGCGCTGGCCGACAAGCTGGAGACGCTGGTCGGCCTGTTCGGCATCGGCCAGTTGCCGACCGGCGACAAGGATCCGTTCGCGCTGCGGCGGCACGCGCTGGGCGTCGTGCGCATGCTGGTCGACAAGCAGCTGCCGCTGGCACTCGACCAGTTGATCGCCGCGGCCGTGCCGGTGTTCGGGGCCCTGATCCAGGACCCGAAGGCGCCGCTCGTCGAGTTCGTGTTCGACCGCCTGGCGTCGTCGCTGAAGGACCAGGGCTACACGCCGCAGGAGATCGACGCGGTGCTGAGCCTGCGCCCGCAGCAACTGCGCGAAGTCCCGCAACGGCTGGCCGCCGTGCGCGCGTTCGCCGCGCTGCCCGAGGCACAAGCGCTCGCGGCCGCCAACAAGCGCATCGGCAACATCCTGAAGAAGAGCGATGGCGGCGGCGCCACGGCCGCGCGGCCCGACCTGCTGGTCGAGACGCAGGAACGCGACCTGCACGCGGCGCTGTTGCACACCGAAGCGATCGCCAAGCCGAAGTTCGCCGTCGGCGACTGGCAGGGGGCACTGGTCGCTTGCGCTGCGCTGCGCACCCCGGTGGACGCGTTCTTCGACAAGGTGATGGTCAACGCCGAGGACCCGAAGCTGCGCGACAACCGCATCGCCTTGCTGCGCCAGCTGCACGCCTTGATGAACGGCGTCGCCGACCTCGCTCGCCTGGCGACCTGACGCTCAACCGCGCGCGTCCGACGCCACCACCGCCGCGACCCACTGCCGCACCAGCTGCTGCAGCTGCGGCTTCGCCTCGGCGACGGCCGCGACGCTGGCGAACGAGGCCACCGCCCGATCGTCGGCGGGCCACTCGAGCAACCCGTGGTCGACCGCCAGGAAACGCCCCTTGCGCGCAGCCGACTTCGCCTTCGCGCCGCGATGGAAGATCAGCCGCACGCAGCCCTTGCTGCCGAGGTTGAACGTCAGGCAGTCGTCGGTGGCGCCATCGGGGCGAAAGCTCGGCGCGTTCCACTTGATGGCCTCCACGAGCCCGGGCACGGCCCCGACGACCACTTCCCGCGCCGCCAGCAGGACGTCGCGCAGCGGATGCCCGCAGGCCGCGAGGAATCGGGCGACCGCGGCGGCATCGGCAGGAGTTCCGACAGCCCTCTTCTTCATCCCGGGAACCATGCCATGCCGGTCGGCCTGCTGCCACGACCACGGACTCGCGACTCTCGCTACTCTGCCCCTCCCATGCGCTCGCTCATCCTGACGCTGCTGCCCGCTGCGCTCGCCGCCCAGATCCCGACCGACGCGGTGCTCGTGCTCGAGACGACGACCACGTTCTATACCCCGAACTGGCGCCTCGTCGATCCGTTCGGCGGCGGTTGGACCATCGTCCACAACCAGAGCGTGTGGACGCTGCCGTCGCCGACGAGCCTCGCGGTCGATCCGGTGGACCCGCGCTATTTCTTCTTCCAGACCAATCCGTCGTCGCTGGCGGGCACGTGGCGGCAGGAAGTCGGCCTGCTGGCGACGGCACAGCAGGCGCAATGGGGCCCGTGGCAGCAGGGCAACGCCGAACGCGTCGCGTGCGGGCCGAACCACGTGTTCACCCTGCAGAACGGCACCGTGACCCGTTCTGCCCGCACGGTCGGTGGCGGGCTCACGACGCTGTTCACCGCCGCCGACGCCGTCGACATCGCGGCCGCAGGCACGCTGGTGCTGGTCGCGACCAACGCCAACGGCACGCCGTCGCCGGTGCTCGAGTACGACCTCGCATCCAGCACGCAGCGAAC
>JAEUHV010000060.1 GCA_016794485.1 Planctomycetota bacterium | reverse complement strand
TCGGTGCGGACATCGGAAGGATGCTCGGGGAAAACGGGCTTCAGGAAGTGGCACGTCGCGGCCGGTCGGCACGCAGCTGCGACAGGAGGAGGTTCTGCAGTTCGGCGGCGCGGGCCTGGTCGCCGGTGGCCAGGGCGTCCTGCAGCTGCTGCCGCAGGGCCCGCCGCTGGCCGTCACCGGTCAAGCGACGTCGGCCTTCCAGGAGGCCGGCGAGAACGCCGGCGGGGTCCGGCATTTTCAGCGCGCGCTGGTGCGCGTCGACGAGGCACGACTGCAGGTCGGGCTGTTCGGCGGCGCGCGTCATCAGGTACTTCATCAGTTCGGGCCGCGTGGCGCGCCCCGCGGCGACCCCTTCGGTCGCGAACGCCAGCAGCGTCGCCACCGCGACGACGAGGCCGTCGCAGGCGGCGCCGTCGAACTCGGCGACCAGGGCCGGCTTCGCCAGGACGCACGCCAGCAGGTCGTGGTCGGCCTTCTGCAGCGGGGTCGCCGGCGGGGCCGGGGCGCGCATCGGGGCGGCTTCGTCGGCGCGCGGCGCCCGTTCGGGCCGGGCGGCCTTCTTCTTCAGGATGCGTTCGAGGCTCGGCACCGGCACGACCAGGTGGCGCGCCATCTGCTCGAGCAACGCGGCCTGCCGCACCGGCGACTCGACCAGTGCCAGGATGCCGGCGCACTCGTCGGCCGCAGCGTCGACGTTCGCGGCCAGCGACAGGTCGAGGCGCTTGCGCAACAGCCGGAACCACACCGCGACCCAGTCCTCGGCGCCGTCCAGCACGTCGGCGAACCGGGCCCGGCGCTCGGTCACCAGTTCCATGTCCTCGCCCGGCCGCTGCACGACGACGTCGGCGGGATCCTTGGCGCCGCCGTCGGCGTCGCCCATCAACGCGATGCGCACCGGCAGGGTGCTGTTGGCGAGTTCGCGCACGGCGCGTTCGGCCGCCTGCATGCCGGCGCGGTCGCCGTCGAACATCAGCACGAGGCCGTTGGTCGCATAGCGCTCGACGGTGCGCGCATGGTCGCGCGTGAATGCCGTGCCGAGCGACGCCACCGCACCGGTGAACCCCGCCAGATGGCAGGCGATCACGTCGGTGTAGCCCTCCATCACGACGATGCGGCGTTGGCCCGCCTGCTTGGCGCGATGCAGGCCGAACAGCACGCGGCGCTTGTTGAAGAACGGCGATTCCGGCGAGTTCAGGTACTTCGGCGGCTTGTAGTCGCCGTCGCCGTCGCTGCCCGGCGAGCCCGGCAGGATGCGGCCGCCGAACCCGACCACGCGGCCGCGTTCGTCTTCGATCGGGAACATCACGCGGTGCGCGTAGATCTCGCGGCCCGAACGGATCAGACCCGCCGCCTCGAGCACTTCGCGCGGCAGCTGCTTCTCGTGCACGAACTTCGACAGGGCCCCCGGTGCCGGGTGGTAACCCAGGCGCCACGGGCCGATCGCCTCGGACAAGCCGCGCGCCTCGAGATACTCCCGCGCCGCGGCCCCGGCTTCGGGCGCCAGCAGCACGCGCTGGAAGAAGCCGGCGACCTCGGCCAACGCCTCGTACGGATCCGGCCCCTTCGGCCCCGACGGCGCACCGCCCTTGCCGAACACGCCGTCCAGCGACAGGCCGGCCTTGTCGGCCAACTGCTCCATCGCCTCGCGGAACGACAGGCCGTCGCGTTCCATCAGCCACGTGAACACGTCGCCGTACTTGCCGCAGCCGTAGCACTTGAAGAACTGCTCGTCGCGGTAGACCGTGAACGACGGCGAATTCTCAGCATGGAACGGACAAAGCGCCACCAACAGCCGGCCCCGGGGGCGCAGCGGCAGGTAGCTCTCGATCAGCGCGACCAGGTCGGTCGCGTCCTTGATGCGGAGCTTGGCGTCTTCGAAGCGGTCCATCGGGGGAGGGGAAACCAGCGGGGAAGTGACAGGGCAACCGGACCGGGCGCCGGCGCGACCGGGGGTGGTCGGCGCCGAAATCCGTCCTGACGCGCATTCCTGGCGAGAAAAGGTACCCCCGGCGGGCGCCGCGGGACGGAATCCTGGCCTGGATGGCGGACGGGGACGAACGGAAACCAGCTGGGCTGGATGCCGACCGTCGAGCCAACCGCCTGCGCGTTCGTGACCGGATCCTGCCGGTGCTACCGGCCCGATCCGATCCTGCCCCACCCTCCGCATGGCCCTGTGGCGTGGCGCCGTCGTGCGGCCCAGCCGTGTCCGGAACGTTTCGTTGATGAGTCCGGGGACGCTGCGAGTTGTGGAACCCAGAAGTGTAGCATGCTCTGGCTACGCGTCAAGGCTCGTGTGCGAGCTTGCGTACTGCGAACGTCGCGGCCCCTCAGCCCGGTCCAACGTTCCGCAAGCGAGCGATCAACTCCTGCAACTCATGCGGCGTTCGCAGTCGCACGCCCGATCGCACCGCGCCTACACCGCGCGCACATCGACGACGCGGAGCCCGACCCCACCGCCGAGCCGCTCCTCCACCACCCCCTTCACCACGTACGGCCCGCGCCCCTGCAGCACCCCGCCGAGCCGTTCGTGCACCTTGGCGAACAACGTCGCCTCGACGATGCCGGTGCCGTCCTCGACGGTGACGAAGCACATCCCGCCCTGCTCGCTGCGATGCCCGCGGAACGCCACCGCGAAGCCACACACCGACACCGTCTCCCCCCCGTGCGCCCCGATGTCGCCGCACGGCACGCAACCCGCCCGCGCCGGCAGTTCGCCGCGTCGCCACAGCACGTCGACCGGATGGCTGCCGAGCGTGAAGCCGAGCAGCCGCAGTTCGGCTTGCACGACCTGCTTGTCGTCGAAGTCGGGCAACGTCGGGAACACCACGTCGCGCGGTGCTGCCGCGTCGGCGAACAACACGTCGCGCGCCGCCGCCGCGACCTTCGCCGCGGCCCGCTGCCCCTGCGGTGTACTGGCGACCTGCAGCCGCCACAGCAGTTCGGGGCGCGACGCCAGCAGCAGGTCGCAGGCGCCGACCTGGATCAGGTGTTCGGCTTCGTGCCGCGCGGGTGCCACGCGCTGCAGGAAGTCGCCGAACGAACGGAACGGCCCGCCGGCGGCACGCGCCTGCAGGATCGCCTGCACCGTGCGCACCGACAGCCCGCGCACGTGCGACAGCCCGATCCGGATCGTGTGCACGTCGAGCAGTTCGTGCTCGGCCCCGCCGTGCTGCACGCACGGGGCGCGCAGCGACGCGCCGAGCCGTTTGGCCTCCTCGGCGTAGACCCCCGGGGCGAAGTAGCCGGCGTCGTTGCGCAGCAGCGCGGCGAGGAACGCCGCCGGCCAGCGCGCCTTCAGCCATACGCAGCGGTAGGCGAGCCGCCCGTAGCTGACCGCGTGCGCCTTGCAGAACGAGTAGCCGGCGAACCGTTCCATCTCGGCCCAGATCTGCTCGATGGCCAACCGTGGCAGGCCGCGCCGCAGGCCGGCGACCAGGAACCCGTCGAACTCGCCCGCGGCGGCGCGCCGCTTGCCGAGTTGCCGCCGCAGCCCGTCGCCGGCGGTCGCATCGACGCCGGCCACCGCCATCGCCGCCCGGATCACGTCTTCCTGGTAGAGCATGATGCCGAACGTGTCGGCGAACACCTCGACCAGCAGCGGGTGCGGCGCCGTCGGCGGTTCGAGCCCGCGCGCGCGCCGCACGAACGCGTCCTTCATGCCCGACGACGCCGGCCCCGGCCGCACCAGCGCGATCGCCTGGATCACGCGATCCATCGTACCGGCCCCCATCTGCTGCAGCAGCGTTCGCATCGCCGGCGACTCGACCTGGAAGCAGCCGAGCGTGCCGCCGTTCTGCAGCAGCGCCGCGGTGCGCGGGTCGTCTTCGGCGACCTGTTCGAGATCGGGAACGGCGAGGCCGAGCCGGTGCAGCGCCGCGGTGCAGTCGCGCACGATGGTCAGCGCCCGGTTGCCGAGCAGGTCGATCTTGACCATGCCGAGCCCCTCGACGAAGTGCATGTCGTACTGCGTGACGACGACACCCTTGGCGGCGCGTTCGAGCGGCGCGTGCGTGCGGATCGGTTCGGGCGTGATCACGACACCGCCCGGATGCACGCCGAGGTGGCGCGGTGCTGCCAGCAGGTGCCCGGCCGCGGCCAGCACGAACTGCTCCGCGGCCGGCGGCAACACGCCGCTCGCCTCGGTGCCGGTGCGGCCCGGTCCGCGCCGGAAGAAACCCGGCGTCGCCGCCACCACCGCGGCGAGGTCGGTGTCGGCATCGGCGTGCCACGGCAGCAGCTTGCTGCGTCGCGCCGCCTCGGCGACCGGCATGCCGAGCACTTTCGCCGCCTCCTGGTAGGCCGCGCGCGCGCCGGTGGTGACGAACGTCGCGATGCGCGCGACGTGTTCGGGCCCGAAGTGCGCGTAGACCGCGTCGACCAGTTCGTCGCGCCGCCGCCAGCAGAAGTCGAGGTCGATGTCGGGCAGGTCGCTGCGGCCCGGATTGAGGAACCGTTCGAACAAGAGGCCGTAGCGCAGCGGGTCGGCGTCGGTGAGCCCGAGGCAATAGGCGACGAGGCTGTCGGCGGCCGAGCCGCGGCCCAGGCACGGGATGTCGCGCGCGCGCGCCAGTTCGGCGATCGCGTGCACGGCCAGGAAGTACGGCGCGAAGCCCATGCGCTCGATCACCGCCAGTTCGTGCTCGCCGCGCGCGCGCGCCGCGTCGTGCTCGCCGTAGCGGCGGCGCAGGCCGGCGCGCACGAGGCCGCGCAGTTGCTGCATGGCCGACACGCCGGCGGGCAGGTCGATCGGCGGAAAGATCGGCGCCGCGCGTTCGGCGAACGCGAGCGTGCAGCTCGCCAGCACTTCTTCGGCGGCGGCCAGCGCGTCGGGGAAGTCGCGGTGGTCGGCGTCGACGGCGGCGGCCTGCGGCAGGTGCGCGTTGGTCGGTGCCAGCCCGATGCCGCGCAGGTCGAACGTGCACCGGCCATCGCCGCCGACGCGGGCGCCGCGGTTCCACTTCACCGCCAGGAACAACTGGTGCAGCGCGTGGTCCTTTGCTTCGGCGAACCACACGTCGTGCGTGGCGCACAGCCGCAGGTCGAGGTCGGCGGCGAGGGCGACCAGCAGCGACCGCGGCCAGCACGGCCCGGGATCGGGCAGCTTGCGGCCGGTGTTCGGCTCTTCGATCTCGGCGGCGGCGTCCCACGGCAGGCACGGGTCGGCGAGCGGCACGCCGCGCGCGAGGCCTGGCAACATCACCAGCAACTGCGCGCGCGGCACGTAGGCCGACAGCGACGGCAACAGCCGCGGGTCGCCGCACAAGAACCACAGGCCCGCCGCATGCCGTTCGCAGGCGCGCACCAGATCGAACGCCGCCACGCCATGGCACCCGGCGGCGGCTCCCGCCCCGCCGCGTTCGCTCAGCAGCGCACACAACGACGCGTAGCCGACCCGATCGCGTGCGATCGCAACGACGCGCCGGCCGCGGTGCACGAGCTCGCAGCCGAACAGGGCGCGCAGCCCGACGCGGGCCGCCTGCTGCGCGAACGGCCACAGGCCGTAGAGCCCGTTGCTGTCGGCGAGCACCAGGTGCGACAGCCCCGCGCGCACCGCTTCCTCGCACAACTGCTGCGGCGACGCCGGCGCCGTCAGCAGCGAGTAGTGGGTGCGGGCGAGCAGCAGGACCATGCCTGCTGTATACCTAACGGAACCCTAACATCAACCGCCCGACCCGCAGGCGGAACGGCCGCGCGGCCGACCCCTATTCCTCGTCGTCGTCGTCGAACCGGCGATTGCCGCGGCGACCACTGAACGGATCCTCGCCCTCATCGGCGCGGCGCTTGGGCTGCGATGCCCGCCGCTGCTCCATCTCGCGTTCGCGTTCGCGTTTCGGCCGGGCATCGGGACCAAAGGAACGCGGCCCCGAGAAGCCTCCGCCACCACCACCACCGCCGCCGCCCGGGCCGCCGGCGCCAGGGCCACCAGCGCCGGGCGGACGCGACGCACCGCCACCAGCCATCGGCCGCGGGCCACCTGGCCCACCCGGTCCTCCGCCGGGCCGCCGTTCCTCGGCCTCGGTCACCCGCAGCTGGCGCGTGCCGTACACGGCCCCGTCCATCGCGGTGATCGCCGCCTTGGCCTGCTCGTCGGTCGCCATCTCGACGAACGCGAAACCGCGCGGCCGCTGCGTTTCGCGATCGAGCACGATGTGCACCCGTTCCACGGTGCGACCATCTTTGGAGAACGCCGTGCGCAGCCCTTGCTCGTCGGCGTCGTAGGGAAGGTTCCCGACGTACAGTCTCTTGCCCATTGCGATGTGACTTCCTCGTCGATCGGGAGAGGTCCCATGCAGAGCGCCGTCGAGGAAGCCGCCTCGTGGAGGTACGGAGCCGGCGATGCATGTTCTGGCGGGGCACGCCCCGCGCAGATGGCGGCGGATGATACTCACGCCGCCGCGGGCCGGAAGCCTCTCCGCCACTTTTGCGGCCCACGCTGGTCCATTCGTCCAGGTCGCTCGTATACCGGCCCCGTGCGTTCCCACCTCCTGGCCACCCTGGTCCTGTTCGGTTGCTGTGGCCATCCGCCCATGGCGACCCCCGCGCCCGCTCCGGTTGCCCCTGCACCGGTCGTGCCCGCGCCAACCCCGATCGCGCCCACCCCTACTGCCATGCCGGATGCACCGAAGACCGCCGTTCCCGCCCGCACCGCCCTCGCGACGTTCGCCAACGGCTGCTTCTGGTGCACCGAGGCGGTGCTCGAGCAACAGCCTGGCGTGCTCGACGTGACCTCGGGCTACATGGGCGGCCAGGTCGACAACCCGACCTACAAGCAGGTCTGCGGCGGCGACACCGGCCACGCCGAATGCGTGCAGGTGACGTTCGACCCGAGCAAGATCGGCTACGAGACCCTGCTCGACTGGTTCTTCCGCTCGCACGACCCGACGACGCTGAATCGCCAGGGTGCCGACGAGGGCACGCAGTACCGCTCGGCGATCTTCGTGCACGACGACGAACAGGCGAGGCTCGCGCGCGCCGCGGCGACGAAGGCGCAGGCGAACTTCCGCGACCCGATCGTCACCGAGATCACGCCGGCGAGCCGCTTCTGGCCGGCCGAGGCCTACCACCAAGACTACTTCCGCACCAACCCGAGCCAGGGCTACTGCCGGATGGTGATCGCGCCGAAGCTGAAGAAGCTGGGCCTCGACGCGAAGTGACGGTCACTGCACGAGGCCGGTCTTGGGATCGACCGTGAGGCCGAGTTGCTCGTTCGCGGCG
>JAEUHV010000025.1 GCA_016794485.1 Planctomycetota bacterium | reverse complement strand
TCACCGCCATCCGCGACTGCGGTGTGGCCGCCCTCGCGATCGACGAGGCGCACTGCGTCAGCCACTGGGGCCACGACTTCCGGCCGGACTACGGCCGCCTGGGCGAAGTGCGTGCGGCGCTCGGCTCGCCGCCGTGCCTGGCGCTCACCGCGACCGCGACGCCGGCGGTGCAACGCGACATCCGCACCGTGCTCGGGCTCGGCGACGCGCCGCTGTTCCACGCCGGCATCGCTCGCGACAACCTGTTCCTGTCGGTGCACGAATGCGGCGACGAGACCGCCAAACGCGACCGGCTGCTGGCGACCCTGCACCGCACCGGTGGCCCGGCGATCGTCTACTGCGCGCTGATCCGCGACCTGCTGCGGCTCGAGAGCGACCTGCAACGGCAGGGCCTGCGACCGCTCGTCTACCACGGCGACCTGTCCGCGCACGAACGCCGCACCCTGCAGCAGCGCTTCCAGGACGCGCCCGATGCCTTGATGCTCGCCACCAACGCGTTCGGCATGGGCATCGACAAGGCCGACATCCGCGCCATCGTGCACTGGCAGATTCCGCGCACGCTGGAGGCGTACTGGCAGGAAGTCGGCCGCGCCGGGCGCGACGGCCAAGGAGCCTACTGCGAGCTGCTGTGGCACGCGGACGATCTCGCGATCCAACGCGACTTCACGGAATGGGCCAACCCGACCGCGGCGTTCGCACACGAGGTGGCCATGCATCTCCAAGGGCTCGGCGAGCGGGTGCAGGCCGTCGACGTCGACACCCTGCGCGCCACGTTCCTGCACAAGAACCGGCACGACGGTCGCATCGACACCGTGCTGCGGCTGCTGCGGTCCGCCGGGTGCAGCGAAGGCGAGCTCGGCCGCGACTTCCGGCTCGTGCGCGTGCCCGACCTCGGCGAGGTCGACGACTGGCTGCCGGCGGACAAGCGCCAGAACGACCTGATGGCCTTGTTGCGCATGGTGCGCTACGCCACCGAAGGCGCGTGCCGGAAGGCGACCATCCACGACCACTTCGGCCAGCCGCTCGCAACGCCCGGTTGCGGCGCATGCGACGTGTGCCTGGCCGGCGCAACCTGGCAGGCCACCCACTTGCCCGAACCGCGACCGCTGCCGAGGGGCGACTCGACCCAGGCGGTCGACGCGGCCGATCCGGCATCGAACCAGCCAGCCCCACTGCAGCGCGGTGACTGGATCGACGCAGCCGGGCTCGGCCCGTGCTGCGTGCTGCGCGTGCACCGCCGCGGCAAGGGCTGGATGGCCGACGTGGAACGGGCCAGCGACCTCGCGACGCGGTCGCTCGACCTGCGTCGCGCGCGCTGGCGGCGCCTCGAACGATGATCGGCGCGGCCCCGGCCGCAGACTCGACCCGAACCGCGGTCGTCCGACGGACGAGTCAGGGCAGCGGCTCGAGCCCCGGACACGTGCGCTGCACGCGCGCCAGCAGCTCCGGGTCGGTCGCCACCTCCGGCCAGAACGGGAACGAAGCGCACTTCGCCGGGCGCACGGGGTAGATCGCACACCCGGCCGGCGCGCCGTCCTGCAAGAACACGCAGCGGTTGCCCAAGCCGTCTTTCAAGCGTTCGCCGTCCGGCTGCAGGTAGCGCGACCGGAACGCCGCCTCGGCCAGCCCCAGGTGCACCGCGATCGCCGCAACTTCGCCGTCGTCCACGCGCACGACGCCACCCGGAATCGCGCAGCAGTTGCCGGAGCGTTTGCAGGCCCACCGGAACGGAAACCCCGGCCTCGACTCGCCCGCGGTCATCGCCGTCGCCGCCGGCGCCGCTGGTCGAACATCGAGGACGCGCGCGCGTCACCGAGTTTCGGGCGCTGGCGGTTCTGCAGCTCTTCCAGGTCGCGCTGGTGCTGCCGCTGCTGCAGGAACGCTTCGACCTCGCGCGCGAGGTGGGCCGGGTCCTGGAACCGCATGCCCGGGTCCTTGGCCATCATCTTCTCCAGGAAGTAGTGCAGCTGGGGCGACAGGCGCAGGGCACGGATGCGTTCGCCGGACAACGACTCGAGCACCTGCT
>JAEUHV010000018.1 GCA_016794485.1 Planctomycetota bacterium | reverse complement strand
GGGCTGGCCCGCCGCTTTCCCGCGCTGTGGTGCGACGGCGCCACCTGCGTCGCCGTCTGGACCAACGACCGCCCGACCGGACGCGTTTGGACGAACCGGTCCCTCGACGGCGGCACCACCTGGCAAGCCACCGACACCAGGCTCGATCTCGGCGTCACGTTGCCGACCAGCGTCGCAGTCGGCCCGATCGACGTGCTCGGCGCGGGCGCGACGGTGCACGCCTTCTGGTCGCAGGGCTGGACCCACTACCAACGTTCGCTGGACGGCGGGGCCACGTGGCTGGCGCAGGCGCAGACCTTGCCCGCCGCGGGCGGCATGCCGCTGCAGCATTTGGTCGACACCGCGCTGGCCGGCTCGATCGTGTTCGCCGTCGACGACCAGGGGCAAATGGTGCGTTCGGGCGACGGTGGCACGACCTGGGCACACGTCACCAACACCGGTGTGGCGAAGGTGCACGAGGTGGCGATCGACGGCAATCAGGTGGTGGTCGCCGGCTGGAACGGCCAGACGACGAATGCGGTGTTCCTCGTCACCACCTCACTGGACGGCGGCCTCACCTGGCAGAACGCACCGCTGGCCCTGCCGAGTCCTTCCACCGTCGTGCTCATGCATGCGATCGCCCGTTCTGGACAGCTGTTCGTGCACATCGAAGTGCCCGGCTACGCCGGGGACGCAATCCGTTCCGTCGATGGCGGCAACAGCTGGCACCTGATCTCCGGTCCGGTCGGAGGCGGCTTCGACGTGGGCGAACGTCGCACGATCCACGTCGCCAACGAGCCGATCGCCTTCCCGCAGCTGCCCCAATTCCACGTCTACGTCGGCATGGGCAGCAGCGTGCGCGGCAGCGCGACGCCGGGGTCCGGCGGTGCTGCACCGAACCTGACCAGTGTCGGCTTGCCGGTGCGCGGCGCCAGCACGACGCTGCAGGTCTCCGCGGCCCTAGGCGGCATGCCGGGCCTGCTCGGGCTGTCGTTCGCACCGCCGGCGACGGTGCCGTTGGGCAGTGCGACGATCCACTTGAGCAGCCTCGATGTGGCCATCGCGTTCCTCGCCACCGGTGCCGTCGGCAATCCCGCCGCCGGCACCTTTGCGCTGCCGATCGCCGTGCCCCCGGGAACGAGCCTCGTCGGCGCGTCGCTGGTGGCGCAAGCACTGGTGCTGGACGGCGCTGCCGTCGACGGCTTCACCGTGACCAACGCGCTCGAACTCTGGCTGCGCTGACCGGCGTGTAAGGTCCCGACCCTCGCGGAGTCTCTCGTCCGTCCATCGACGAACGAGAACACACATGCGCCACCGTCAAAGCCTGCTACCGACCACCCTACCACTCCTGCTGGCATGCAGCCTCGCTGCCCAGGACGGTGCCAGCACCTTCGGCCACGCTCGCGCCCGCGAATTGGCCGATCTCGGCCGCCTGCCGACCGCCGCCGAGATCGTCGTGCGCGACATCGTGAACTACCACCGCCACCGCCTGCCGCTGCCGTCCATCGATCGCGCAATCGCAGTCGAGGTGCGCCGTGATCTCGCGGCCGCGCAAGTCGGTGACGAAGTCTGGCTTCAGTTCGGCTACACGACCGCACCGCAGGGCGACCGCGCGCTGGCGCCGCCTGCCGCCGTGGCGCTGGTGGTCGACACCAGTGGTTCGATGGCGGACGCCGGCAAGCTCGACGCCGTGCAGCGCGGGCTGCGCGCGTTCGTCGAGCGGTTGCGCCCCGACGACGAAGTCGCCCTGGTGACGTTCGCCACCGACGCTGCCGTTCGCGTGCCGCTGCAGCGCCGCGGCGACGGCCGCTGGCTGCGCGACGCGATCGACGCGCTGCGCCCGGACGGCAACACCAACCTGCACGCCGGCCTGATGCAGGGACTCGACCAACTCGGCAAGGCGACGGACAGCACGCGGCAGCGGCGCCTCGTCGTGCTCACCGACGGCATCGCCAACCAGGGCGTCACCGATCCCTCCGCGATCATCGCCGACGCGCAGCGGCGCGCCGAACGCACCGTCGACATCTCGACCATCGGCGTCGGCCAGAGTCTCGACGTGCCGCTGCTGCAACGGCTGGCGCACGGCTGCCGCGGCCTGTTCCACTTCGTCGCCGACGGCCGGGACGTGCAGAAGGTGTTCGTCGCCGAAGCCGACGCGATGCTCGGCGCCGTCGCGCGCGGCCTGCAGTTCGCCATCGAACTCGAACGGGGCCTGCAGGTCGTGCAGGTCCTGCACGAAGGGGCCCGCGTGCTCGGCAACCGCGTCGAGATCGACTTGCCGGACGCCAACGCCGGACTCACCGCCGTGGTGATGATGCGCTGCCGCGTCGTCGACCCCGGCCTCGACCACCTGGTGGTGCGTGCCGACCTGAAGCACACGCCGGTCGCCAACGGCATCGCCACCGCCGACGGCGCCCTGATCCTCGGCCGCTCGGCGCTGCTGCGCGGCATGGCCTACGAGCCACCGGCACAGGCGATCGACGTCGAGGTGCGCAAGAACGCGGCGATCGCGGTGATCGGCCAAGGGCTCGCCGACATGGCGGTCCAATGCGACGCCCGCCGCTGGGCCGACGCCGACCGCGCCCTGCAGCGCGCCACCGCCGAGGCGGTGCTGCTGTTCCCCGGCAACGACGACGACGTGCAACGCGTGCGCGACATCGTCGCCGGCCACCGGCAGACGCTGCGGCGCTACGTCGACCGCTTCCGCGAGTTCTGAACATGCAGATCCGCTGTGCCTGCTGCACGAAGACCCTGGCCCTCGCCGACGACGGCGTCGTGCCGGCGCAGTGCCCGCACTGCGCGCGACCGCCGGGCCCCGGGCCGCTCGGCGCCTACGAACCGCTGCGGCTCCTGGCCTGCGGCGGCATGGGCGAGGTGTGGCTCGCCCGGCACCGGGATCTCGGCACCGAAGTCGCCGTCAAGCTGCTGCCGGCGGTGCCGCTCGACCAGATCGACGGGCTGCGGGCCCGGTTCGCCCGCGAAGCACGACTCACGGCGCGGATCCCGCATCCAGGCGCGGTGAAGGTGCACGGCTTCGGTGAAGCCGGCGACCGGCCGTTCCTGGTGCTCGAGTACATCGCCGGCCAGACCTTGCGGCAGCGCCTGCAGCGTGGCCCCCTGCCGATCGGCGAAGCCGCGCGCATCGCCGCCGCCACCGCCGACGTGCTCGCCGCGGCCCATCGGTGCGGTGTGCTGCACCGCGACGTCAAGCCCGACAACGTGATGCTGCAACCCAACGGCGAGGTGCGCGTGCTCGACTTCGGCATCGCGCGGGCCCTGCACGACGACGCGCCGCTCACGCGGACCGGCGAACTGGTCGGCACACCCGAATACATGGCGCCCGAGCAGCTGGTCGAGGGCCCGGAAGCGACCACCGCGCGCACCGACGTGCACGCGCTCGGAGTACTCACCTGCGAACTGCTCACCGGCCGCTCACCGTTCCACGGCGCCTCGGTGTTCCAGGCGTTGAAACTGGTCGAGTCGCTGGAACCACCGCCGCCGTCGCGAACCCGCCCCGGCGTGCCGCCGGCACTCGATGCCGTGGTGCTGCAGGCGATGCAGAAGGAACCGGAACGGCGCCACGAATCGGCCGCGGCATTCGCGGCCGCGCTGCGCAACGCGGTTCCTTCGGCCAAGACCGGGGCTGCCGTCGACGGCCCTGCGACCCGGCACCTGCTGGCTCCCATCGGGGCGGCCATGCTGCTCGCCGCAGTGCTCTGGTCGACGTTCCCGGAGCCCCCGGCTCGGAATGACGATCCGCGCAGCGCAGCCCCGGTGAACGCGGGGCCGCAGCTGGCCGACCTCGAACGGTTGCTGCGCGACCACGAATGGCAGCGCGCGCTGGCGCTCGCCGAACGGGTCGACGCGCCGGAGCACCATCGCCGCGATCTGGCGCAAGCAGCGTTCACCAACGCCTACGCCGGCTTCGTGCAGGCGACGGGCGCCCCGTCCTGGCTCGCTGCCTGCGACGAAAGCCGACGGCAGCGATGGTTCCCCGACCAAGGCGAGGCCCAGGCGTCCACGACCAAGGCCCCGACGCTGGCCGTGCCGTTCGGCGCCACCGCCCTGGAAGCGTTCGCGCAACGCGTGCCATTGGCCTCGGCCGAGCACTGGCTCGCCGAGCTCGGTGCCAACCACCTGCGCGGCGATCGCGCCGCCGGCGCGCGCGCAGCCGAGACCGCGTGGCTGTCCGGGGCCGGTGAGTTCGCCGTGCTGCTCGATGCGTGGCTGCAGGTGGCGCCACTGCCCGACACCAGCGCGTGGCGGCGACTGGCGCCGCGGGAGCTCGAACGCGTGCGCCGCCGCGTCGCCGGCGGCGATGCCAAGCAGGCACCGGCCGGAGTCGTGCTGTTGGCGCTGCTCGACGGCCTGCACGGCTTGCCGGTCGACACCGAGTCCCTGACGTCGCTGCCGGCGTCCTTGCGCGCCGAAGCCGGTGCATGGTGCCTGGCCGCCGCCGGCCGCGACCCCACCACCGCGTCGATGTTGCAGAACCTGGCGAACGCACTGAACGGCGAGGTGCGTCGTGGCGGATGAACCCGACGACGCGCTGCTGGTCGGGCGCGCGCAACGCGGCGACGGGCCCGCGTTCGCGACCCTGGTGGCCCGGCATGCCGACCGCCTGACCCGCTTCCTGGTCACCATGGCCGGCGACGAGTCCATCGCCGAAGACGTGCGCCAGGAAGCGTTGCAACGCGCCATGACCAACCTCGGCCAACTGCACGACCCGGCGAAGTTCGGTTCGTGGCTGCTGTCGATCGCATGCAACCAGTGCCGAAAGCGGCTGCGGGCCGACGTGCAGCGCGCGCACGCCGGCGACGACGCGTTGGCCACCGTCGCCGACGGCAGGCGCTCGGCGCTGAGTTCGCTGGTGCGCCGGGAAGACGCGCTGCAGCTGGCGCTGGCGATCGAACGGCTGCCGATCCTGCTGCGCGAAGCGTTCGTGCTGTTCGCAGTGGAAGGCCTGCCGTACGTCGAGATCGCCGCGGTGACCGGGGCCACGGAAGGCACGCTGCAGGTGCGCGTACACCGCGCCAAGGCCCTGCTGCGGCAGCAGCTCGGCCCGCAGTCCGACACCTGGTGGCCGCGCGAGCGTTGAGGCCGATCAGCGCCCTTCCCGCAGCTTCGGCCGGGCGGGGCCGAGCTGCGTGCGCAGGGCCGCGACGTTTGCCGCGATCGCCGCGGCGTCCGCATCGGCAGCGAGCGGCGCCAGACCGAGCGTGCGCGCCGCTTCGAAAAGGGCGTCGACGAGCCCTTCGCTGCGGCCGCGTTCGAGCTGTCGTTCAGCCCACAGCACGCACGCCTGCGCCAACGCCGTCGTCGCATCGGCCGACACTTCGCCAGGACCAGCACACGCGGCGCGGGCGATGGTGCGGGCCTCGACCAGCCACGCATCGCCGAGTCCGGTGGCGCGGCCCATCGGCATGCGGATCGGCTTGCCGCCGGCGTCGACGGTGTCGCGTTCGACCTTGTCGAGGTTGCGCCCGTCGGCACGCAACGCCTCGCGGATCGCCGCATCGGCGATCGCGGTCGGCCAGAACGGCTCGTTCGGCGCGATCTGTCGCAGCTGTTCGTGCAGCTGGGTGGCGGTGATCGGACTCGGGTTCCCGTCGCGCCATTCGAGCAGGCGATCGACCACGTCGAGCACGTCGTGACCGAGCCCGTCGCGCAGGGCGGTCGCCGTCGCCGGGTGCGCGCGCAGAGCCCGTTCGAACGCGCCGAGCGCCTGCATGCGCGCATCGGTGCGCACCAACGCCATCGCCTCCCCGAACGCACACGCGGCACGGCGCTGCGCGCAGGCGTCGGCGTAGGCGGGGTTCTGGCGCGCGCATTCGGCGAACGCCACCGCGGCGACTTCGTACGCGGCGACGGCAACTGCCGCGCGGTCGGCGCGCCGCGCTGCTTCGGCCCACGCCACGTCGGCCTGGCCGACGAACCAGGAACCGTCTGCACCCGGCGCGAGGGCGGCGATGCGGCGAGCGCAGGCCGGCCCCAGGTCCGAGGCGCCGCCGCCTTCCAGGGCCTGCGCCAGGCAACCGCGCAGATCGACGTCGCCCGGGAAGCGCGCCGCACCCGCGACCGCTGCTTCGGTCGCCTCACGCCAGCACGCCAACGCCAGGCAGTACGACACGAAGCTGACGTGGTCCTTGGCGTTGGCGAACGCACTGGCCGCGGCGAGCCCGTGTGCTGCGAACCCTTCGTGCACCGCAGCACTCGTCTGGCCCTCCGCCGTCCCGAGCCGACGGGCCACGGCGTCGCCGAGCCAGCGCAACGCCTCGACGGCGGCGGCGTCGAGGCCATCGACGTTCGTGGGCAAGGTGCCGAACGGCGCCTTCGTCGCGATCGCCAGCGCGCGCCGGGCCGCATCGAGTTGGCCCAGCGTGTCCTCGCGGAAGTACGCGGTGCGGGCCCGCTCGATCCACCACGTCACCTGGTTCGCATCGCGCGCCAACGCCCGCTGCCAACCGGCCTCGGCGTCCTCGAACAGCAGCCGCGTCTCGCGCCGGCCCGACGCCATGTACTGCCGGGCCAGGTCCAGCGACGCCTTGGCGAAGCGGGCGTGCAAGGTGGCATCGTTCCGGTCCTTCTGCAGCAGCGCTTCGACCGCACCGAGTTCGCGGTCGAGCTCGTCGACGGCCGGCAGCGGATCGTCGCCGCTCGGGAACCCCTTCGGCCGCCGCTCGCCGCTCGCGGTCACCCGTTCCACCATCGCCAGCATCGCGGCGAACGTCGGCGCACCCTGCGCCAGGGCGGCCTGCGTGTTGGCGAACAACCGGAACGCACCGTTGCCGTCTTCCAGCCGCGCGAGCACGTCGAGTACGGCCGCGCAGGTCGCAGCGTCCGGGGCCGAACCGGGACGCTGCAGGCTGCGGCACAACTCGCCGCCGATCGCCCCCGAAAGCCCCTGGGTGCGCACCGCGCCGGCGAACGCCGCACGCACATCGGGCGCGAGATGCACCAGCCGCGGCAGCAGTTGCCGCAGGGCGGGCTCCTCGGGGACCGGCCCCACCGTGAGGCGCCGCCGCAATTCGGCTTCGGGCGCGCGTCCGAACGCCAATTCGTCGGCGAGGCGCTGGCGATGGGCACGGTCGTGGACCGCACCGTCCGACGTCGCCGTCGCACCATCCGTCGCCGCCGCCAACGCCCGCGTGATGTCTTGCAGGTCGAAGCACAGCGCCAGGTCGAACACCGTCTTGCCGTCCACACCAACGAGGCGGTGCCGTGGTGCCACGCGTTCGCCGTCGTTCAGGTAGCGATCCCACAGGACCGGCTCCTGCGCCATGTGTTCGCCGCAGGTGACCTCGCCAAAGCGCGGGCACGGAATGCGACGCCCATCGTCGTCGAAGTCGCGCGCGTTGTGCCGGAACACGCTCGCCCCCACGCACACGCAACGTCGCGTGAGTGCCACGAACCGCGGGTCGCGGTACAGCTCGGTGTAGATGCGGTCGGACGCGC
>JAEUHV010000015.1 GCA_016794485.1 Planctomycetota bacterium | reverse complement strand
CGACGTTCGCCGAGCCGCGCATCTTGGTGTCGCCGTACCTCGCGTTGTATCGCGTGCGCGGCGACGCCGCGCTGCAGAGCCAACCGGTGCCCGGCACGTTCCAGGACAACGCAGCGCAGAACCTGCGTTCGTTCGGACAGGAGCGCTACAAGGAGGACGTCGGCGTGCGCGCCGACATCGGCGACGGCTTCGCGGGTGCCCGCATCGACTGGTGCCAGCTCGACATGAACACCTCGCACACGGGCGTGCTCGGCGCCGACTGGGGCAACCTGCTGCAGGGCGACACGGTCCGCGCCAAGGTGACGATGGACGAACTGCGGCTCGGCCTGTGCGAGTCGCTGGGCACCCTGCGCACTTCGTGGCGCGACCAGCCCCTGACGTTCCGGTTCGCCGGCGGCGGCGTGGTCGCCCACCGCGACTTCGACGTGCGCGGTCGCACCGACGACGGCACCCGCACGCAGAACGTCGAGATCGAGGGCGACCTGGTCTACGTCGCCGCGCGCGCCCGCGCCACCTGGCGCGACTTCGCCGTCGACGCCGAGTACGCGATCTGCCCCGAGCTCGAACTGCGCGGCGACTTCGACGGCGTGCTGCACGACCTGGAGCTGCGCGCCAGCTGGACGATGCCGTTGCACGACGTGACGTTCTTCGCCGGCTGGCGCCTGTCGACGCTGCAGGGCAAGGGCGAAGCGAACAACCTCGCCTACGACGCGGATCTGACGGTGGACGGATTCCAGCTCGGGCTGTCCGTCACGTTCTGACGCCGTCCCGGGCGCGATACGGCGGCGCCGCCGCGTCCGGGCCCAGGTCGCACAACCGCTGCACGAATGCGTCGACCGCGGCCTTGGCCTCGTCGTCGCTGCAGGTGAAGTCGTTCAACATGACGCTGAACGCCCACGTCGACTCGCCGTGCGGTACGTAGCCCGACAGGCAGACGACGCGCGAGATGAACCCCGTCTTGGCGCGCACCACGCCGCGGGCCGAACCGGTGCGAAACCGGTTGCGCAACGTGCCGCTCTCGCCGGCGACCGGCAGCCCGGCGACGAACGGCGCACGCACCGCGGAACGGTGCATCGCGGCGAGCAATCCGGCCAGCTGGCGCGGCTGCACGAGGTTGCGCCGCGACAGCCCCGATCCGTCGGCGAGCACGGCACCGGTCGGGTCGACGCCGAGTTCGGCCAGGACCGCCTTGGCGTGTTTCGCCATCGCCTCGGTGCTGCCGTCGCCCAGCGCCGCGCGGGCAGAGGCGCGTGCCACCTGCTCCGCATAGAGATTGTCGCTGACCCGCAGCAGCTCGCCCACGATCTCGCGCAGCGGTGGCGACTCGACCCGCGCCAACGACATCGCCTCCGCCGCGCCGGCGACACCGTCCTCCCCGACCTCGATGCCCGCCGCACGCAAGGCTTCGGTGAACCCGCGTGCCGCGAACGCCGCCGGGTCGGGCACCGGGATCTCGAACGTCGCGGGCTTGGCGTCGGCGGCGATCGTGCCGCGAACCGCTGCGAGGTCACGGCCGAGGGCGCGGCGCACCGTGACGGCGGTGGCCGCTCCAGCTGTCGCCGGCCGGACTTCGGCCTGCATCGGCCACCACCCTGGCTCTGCGACCACGGCGGGCGCCACCGCGTCCGGCCGGATGCGCACGGTGACCACGTTGTGGCGCCAGCACAACGCTCCGAACGGCGCGGCGTAGTCCTCGTCCAGATAGTCCCACTGCCAGCCGAGCCCGAGGTGCTCCCGGCCGAGCCACTCGTCGTCGGCGAGCACGCGACCGGTCACCCGCTGCACGCCGCGTTCGCGCAAGGCCGCCACCAGACGGGCGACATTCGCCATTCCGACTTCGCCGTGTGCCAGGGTCGGATCCGCACCGCCGCGGAGCACCAGGTCACCGTGTAGCACGCCGTCCCGCAGGGCACCTCGGGCCAACACTTCCGTCGTGAACCGGTGCTCCGGCCCGAGTGTGTGCAACGCCACCGCCGCGCTGACGAGCTTCATGTTCGACGCGGTGGCGAAGCCGCGGTCGTCGTCGCTGCCGACCAACCGCTCGCCGGTACCGGCATCCACGACACAGACACCGACTCGACCGCCGGCGAGGGCCTTCACGGACCGCAGCTCGGCGACGGCGTCGAGCAGGTCCGGAGGTGGCGGCAGCGCCCCGCAACCGGCCAGCAGCACGGCGACTCCACCCCACGCCACCAACGCACGCAGACTCATCGCAGCTCCCCGGCCAACACCTTGCGCCGCCATTCCGCTTCGATCGCACGCACGCGTTCGGCGGTCATCGGCACGGCCCGCGGCCGCACCGTCACCTTGCCCGCCGGGTCGACATCGACATTGGGCTCGAACGCTTCGACGTAGCCTGGCCATGGCCGCCGTTCGTGGGCCATCTGGCGCGGTGCGTCGTTGATCGCGGCGATGTCCACGGCCTGGGCCAGCGTCACCCGCCGCGAGGTCGCGGCATCGCTGAACTTCCAGAACAGGTCGAGGAAGAACTCGGCATACGGGCCTTCCGGGCGGATCCCGACGACGGCCTGCAACGCGTCGCGCAATTCGCCGTCGCCGAGCCAACCGTCGGCGTCGGCATCGCAGCGAGCGACGATCGCCACCAGTTCGGCCGTGGTCTTGCTCGTTCGCCCCGACGTCGGGGTGCGCGCCACGACCCAGTCGTTCAGCCCGTAGACGTCGATGAGCGCCACGTCGACCAGCGCCCAGCTCGGCACCCCCACGGCCGACTCGGCGCGGATCGGGATGTCGCCCGGATCGGCGCCGAGCGCGCGTCGCTCGGGAAACCGCGGCCACAACGTCGCCAGTCGGGCCGCGTGGTGGTTGCACCGCAGCCCGATGTAGCGGAAGAACAGCCAAGCCTGCTGCCGGTCGAACCACTGCGCCAACGGCCGCAGCGGCGCCGGCACCCGCGGCGAAACGGCAACGAGGCCCTGCGCAGCGGCGTCGCTGGTCCACGCCAGATGCAACCAACCGACGCCCCCGGCCACGGCAAAGGCCAGCGCCGTCGCCAGGGGCAGCAGCGCAGACCGCCCGAGGCGCGCCACCATCGCCACGCACGCGAGCACGCCGAGCGGAACCGTCTGGCTGAGCACGCGGTACTCGAAGTGGTCGCCGCCGACCTTGAACAAGTAGTAGCCGGCGTTGAACAAGGCGATGCCGACAGCGGCGACCGCGGTGACGTGCCGACACATTGCCTCGATCACGCCAACGGCTCCGCGCCGCGCCAGCTCGACCACCGCCCAGACGAGCACGATCGGGAACCACAGCCAGGCGCCGTTCTCGAGCGCGAAGCACCCGAAGTAGCGCAAGCCGGCCTCCGGCCACGCCGACACGACCTTCGCGAAGTAGGTGTTCGGCAACCACTCGCCGTAGAACCACCGGCGCCACGCCACGTGGGCCGCGACGAGCAGCAACGGCAGCAACCCGAAGACCGCGACACGAACGGAGACCCGGCTACGCCAGGCGAGCCAGCCTGCGACACCGACCGTCGCCGCCACCAGCGGATAGCCGTCGGGCCGGGTCAACGCTGCCAATGCCGCAAACGTGGCCCAACCGAGGCACCAGCGCAGGGTCGGCTGCCGCGCCGCCGGCGACAACGCCCACACCACCCAACCGAGCAACCAGGTGTTGAACAGCGCCGTGTCGAGGCCGCCACTCAACCATTGCAGGAACGTGCGATTGCCGACGATCGCCGCCAACGCGGCGAGCCCGACCACGTTCGACGATCGCCTGCCGTCGCGGTCGCAGAACCAGCGCACGGCGCACGCCAGCAGGCCGAACTGCACGAGCCCGAATCCGACTGCGAGCCAGTTCGCGGCTACCGGCGGCTCGACGCCGGTGATCTCCCACGTCCACCACAACAGCACGACCCACAGGAAGCCGTAGCCCTCCACCGGGGTGAACGGCGCCGCGTTCCACACCAGCCCGTGGCCGGCGTACGCGTTCGCCGCGTAGCGGAAGTGGATGAACGCGTCGTCGCAAAGGAACGCGAGGCCTCGCCCACCCGCGACCAGGAGCGCGGCGATGGCGACGAGGGCCAGGCCATGGGCCCAGCGGGGCAACTCGCGCGCGGCGGGCCGATCGGTCGAGGTCACCCGCCCATCTTTCCGCGCACGCGGGAGGCGCGCAACGGCGCGGTCCGTGGACCGCGCCTGCCGCCAGTCATCGTGCGATCACAGCTTGCCGATGCGAACGCGCATGCCCGGCGTGAAGTACGCGTAGCCGTTCGGCGCCGCGGCATCGACCGTGAACACCTGGAAGAACGCGTTCAGGCCGGTCAGGTAGGGACCCGCGGGGATGACGAACGACTCCTGCGCTTCGCCGGTCGCCGAGGTGTAGCCGGCGAACACGCCGATGATCTGGATCGGCTCGCACCAGATCTCCAGACCCGGGATGAACGGCAGCGGCGGCAGCCACGGTGCCAGCCCGACGATCGTGCGCTGCTCGACGTTCGGCAGGGCGCCCTTCATCTGCACGTTGAGCACGCGCGGCTGCGTGTTGTCCTGCAGCGGCGCGGTCTGCGTGTGGATCTCGAACGTCGAACCATTGCCGTAGCCATAGTTCTCGACGATCGGGACCAACGTCGCCGCCGTGTCGATCGCGAACACGACCTGGAAGGTCTTCTGTTCGAACGGCAGCAGCGTGCGGCCCTGCCACTGGAATGCGCCGGTGTAGTCGCCGGTGAACGGCGGCAGCACGCCCGCGAGGTTGTTGACCGCGGCATTGGTCAGCAGCGTGCGGACCTGGGGGTACGGAGCGACCTGCGACAGGTCGTTGCCGAGCGCCCGGACTTCGATCTGCACGCCGGTCGGGTCGGTGACGAAGTGCCGGCTGTTGTCGCCGGTGACGATGTCGTCGCCCGCCGAACCGGTCAGGTCGAGGTCGGTGTAGCAGAACATGTCGAGCGTGACCGGCGCCGCGGAGATGTTCATCACCGTGACGCGGCTGATCAGCACACCGCTGGCGGGACCGGAGTCGTAGACGTCGTAGTCGAAGCTCGCCTTCAACAGGCCGCGGCTGTCGACGTCCGCGAGGTCGCGGTCGCCGTGGTCGTTCGACGGCGTCACGCCGCCGGTCACGCCGCCGAGGCTGCGGAACGCGAACTCGCGCGGATCCCCGGCGAGGCGGTAGTACCAGTGGTGCTCGAAACCGTGGTCGACGGCGAGGGCGTCCCCGCGCAGATCGAATGTAGTCGGCGACTGCGACGTCGCACTCAATGCCGCCAACGTCATGGTGGTGTTGCCGTCGGTCAGCGTGGTCTGGGCGGGAAGGACAGTGGCCAGCGCCAATGCGCCGGCAGTGAAACGGAGGTGGATCATGGTTGCAGGTGCATGGAGACGAAGGAAACGTCCCTCGTGGTCTTCCAGTCAGGAGGGTGCACGACTTGGCCGATCGCGATCGACCGGGGACGGACAGCCCTCTAGACGTCTGGGCGAACGAAGATAACACCAAAGCCCCGTCGGTGTGATTGGCCACCACGGCCGGGCATTGCGGTGAGCCGTTCCAGCTAGAGCCCGAGTTCCTTGATACGGCGATAGAACGTGCTGCGCGACATGCCCAGCCGCTGCGCCGCAGCCGCCTTGTCACCGTCACATTCGCGGATCGCGCGCAGGATGGCCTGGCGTTCGACTTCGTCGCGCTGGCGGCGCAGGTCCATCGTCGCCGGCGAGTCCGTTCCGTCCCCGGCCGCCGCCGACGCCGCCGCCTGCGGCCGCGACACCGGAGTCGGCCCGAGGGCCGGCATGCCGTGCACGACATGGGCCGGGAGGTCTTCCAGCTGCAGCACGCCTTCGACGCCGAGCGCGAACGCCCGCTCGATCACGTTCTCCAGTTCACGCACGTTGCCGGGCCAAGGGTAGGCGAGCAGCCGTTCCATCGCCCCGCGCGACACCGACCGGATCGCCCGATCGTGCCGGTCGTGCTTGCGGTTGCCGGCGGTGAGGAAGTGCTCCACCAGGCGGGGGATGTCGACGATGCGCTCGCGCAGCGGCGGCAGGTGCAGCGTGACGACCTCGAGGCGGTAGTACAGGTCTTCGCGGAAGCGTCCCTCGCGCACGAGTTGCAGCAGATCGCGGTTGGTCGCGGCGATGATCCGCACGTCGACGATGCGCGGCTGGCTCTGGCCGACCGGCCGGATCTCGCCGCGCTGCAGCACGCGCAACAGCTTCACCTGGACTGCCAGCGACGTCTCGGCGATCTCGTCGAGGAAGATCGTGCCGCCGTCGGCTGCGCGGAACAGGCCGTCGCGGGCCTTTTCGGCGCCGGTGAACGAGCCCTTCTCGTGGCCGAACAGCTCGCTCTCGATCAGTTCGGGCGCGATCGCGCCGCAGTGCAGCGGGATGAACGGCTTGGCGCGGAACTGCCCGTCGAAGTGCAGCGCGCGCGCGACCAGTTCCTTGCCGGTACCGCTCTCGCCGTAGACCAACACCGTCGAACGGCTCTGCCGAAGACGTGCGACCTTGTCGGCCACTTCGAGCACGCCGGTGGCCCGTCCCACGAAATCGGTCATGCGGTAACCGGCCTCGCCCGACGCCTCGCGCGGCGCGGTCACGGGCAACGGTTCGCGGTCGGCGATGCGCTTCTCGGCAACCCGCACGCTGGTGACGTCCTGCACCAACACGAGGCGACGTCCGTCCGGCATGCCGTGCAACCGCACGTGCAGCGTCACCGTGGTTCCCGCTGCCCCACTGCCCGGCAGCACCAGGTCGGCGGTCTGCGCGCCGTCTTCGAGCAGGCGGGCGAGGCGCGCGGCCGCATGGCCCCCACTGCCCAACGGTTGCCCGGGCACGAGCGGGCCGAAGTGCACCGCGGTCGCTTCGTCGGCCGCGACGACCTTCCCGGCGGCATCGACGACGATCGTCGACGGGCCTGGACCCGCCGCATGCGCCTGCTGCAGCAACTGCAGGTCGCGCATCGCGACCGAGGCCGCCGCCAGCGTCACCTCGGCCTTGCCGAGTTCGCGCCGCAGCGCGACGTTCTCGCGATCGAGCCGCGACCGCGTCTCCTCCAACCGCAGCATCACCCGGATGCGCGCGACCAGTTCCTCGCGGTTGACCGGCTTCTGGATGTAGTCGACGGCACCCAGCTGGTAGGCCGCGAGCTTCTCCGACTCGTCGGTGAGACGCGCCGTCAGGAAGATCACCGGGATGAACGCGGTGCGCGGGTCGTTCTTCAGGCGGCGACAGACTTCGAAGCCGTCGATGCCCGGCATCACGACGTCGAGCAGGATCAGGTCGAACGTGCCCTGCATCGCCGCCTCGATCGCCTCGTGCCCGCCCGACGCGGTCACCACCTCGAACTCGGTCCCGCGCAGGTAGAGCTCGATGAGCGTGAGGTTCTGCGCGGTGTCGTCGACGACCAGGAGGCGCGCCATGACGCGGCAACATACGATGCGGCGATGCAACAGCAACCGCGCCTGCCCCTCTGGTTCCTCGGGGCGATCTGGGGGCTCATCGCGGGAGCGTTCTGGCTCGGGCTGCAGGTCGGGCGCGCCGGCACCGGCGACCTGCCGTCGGCCCAGCTCGCGGCCCTCGCCATCGTGCACCGCGAGATCCTGCAATCGCACGTCGACCCGCAGCAGGCGGACCAGCTGCTCGAACGCGCCATCGCCGGCATGGTCAAGGGGCTCGACCCGTACAGCAAGTACGTGCCGCCGGTCGAGGTCCCCGAGTACGAGGAACGCAACACCGGCCACTACCAGGGCATCGGCGCCGACTTCGACGTGCACGGCGATGTCGTGGTGCTCCACTTCCCGATGGCGGACAGCCCGGCCGAACGCGCCGGCCTGCAGCCCGGCGACCTGCTGCTGGCGGTCGACGACACCGCCCTCGACTCTGCAACCAACCGCAACCGCGTGGTCGAACTCGTGCGCGGCCCGGCCGGCAGCGAAGTGCGGCTGCGCCTGCAGCGCGGCAACGACCGCATCGATCGCGTCGTGCAGCGCGGCGACGTGCAGAAGCCGTGTGTGAAGTGGGCCCATCGCGTCGCCCCGGACGCGCAGCTCGGTTACGTGCACCTGACCGATTTCCATCCGAACTGCTCGCGCCAACTCTTCGCCGCGATCGACGCGCTGCAGCAGGACGGGTCGCTGCGCGGGCTCGTGCTCGACCTGCGCTGGAACGGCGGCGGCAACCTCGACGAGTGCCTGGCCATCGCGCGCGCGTTCCTGCCTTCGGGCACGATCGTGACGCAGTTCCGCCGCGACCGCGAAGTCGTCGAGACGCACACGGCGACGCCGGAGACCTGCCGCTACCCGGACCTGCCGCTCGTGCTGCTCGTCAACGACAGTTCGGCGAGTGCTTCCGAAGTGCTCGCCGGCGCCCTGCAGGACCACGGCCGCGCCGCGATCGTCGGCGTGCGCACGCACGGCAAGGCCTGCGTCAACACGGTCTACGCGTGGAAGAACCACGACTTCCGCCTCAAGCTCACGACCGGGCTGTACCGCACGCCGAAGGGCCGCGACATCGAACGGCACCTGCACAAGGGCGACACCGCCAGCGCCGATGGCGGCATCGTCCCCGACGTCGAGTCGACGGTGACCGACAAGGTCGAGGCCCGGCTCTATGGCTCGATCCAGCGGCGCGAAGTGCCCCAAAACCACCAGGCGGCGCATGCCGCGGTTGCCGCGAAGTACGGCTTCGAGGTTGCCGCACCGCCAGACCCTGGCACCGACGAACAAGTCGCGAAAGCCTGCGAAGTGCTGCGCACGCGCGTCGCTCCACCACCGACGAACGACCCGGTGACCCCGAAGTAAGCAGTGGCCGGCCGGCCCGGCGGCCGGCATGCTCGTTCCGTGGCCACGCGCATCCTCGGCATCGAAACCTCCTGCGACGAGACGGCGGCCGCCGTCGTCGAGGACGGGCACCTCGTGCGCAGCAACGTCGTGCATTCGCAGATCGCGTTGCACGCGCGCTGGCGCGGAGTCGTCCCCGAAGTCGCCAGCCGGTCGCACACCGAACGCATCCTGCCGATCGTCGAACAAGCGCTGCACGACGCGAACGTCACGCCGCAGGACCTCACCGCGATCGCGGTGACGCACCGGCCCGGCATGGTCGGCTGCCTCTTGGTCGGGCTCGCCGCGGCGAAGGCGCTGGCGTGGCGTTTCCACAAACCGCTGCTCGGCGTCGACCACGTGCAGGCGCACGTGCACACCGGTCTGCTGGCCGACCCGGACATGCCGCTGCCGGCCCTCGCCCTCGTCGCGTCGGGCGGCCACACCGCGATGTGGTTGCTCACCGCACCTGGCCAGAGCGAACGGCTCGGCACGACGCGCGACGACGCGGCCGGCGAAGCCCTCGACAAAGGCGCCTCGCTGCTCGGATTGCCGTACCCCGGCGGGCCCTCGATCGAGAAGACCGCGCGCACCGGCGACCGCACGCGCTTCGACCTGCCGCGCACGCTGCTCGGGCCGGACTCGCTCGACTTCTCGTTCTCCGGACTGAAGACCGCGTTGCTCTACACACTGCGGCCGCAGGGCGCGCCGCCGCGCGCGGCGCCGCCGCAGGACCAGGAACTCGCCGACCTCGCCGCCAGCTACCAGGAAGCCGTGGTCGACGTGCTGGTCGCCAAGCTGCGCCGCGCTGCCGAACGTCACCCGGTTCGCTCGCTGTGCATCGGCGGCGGCGTCGCGCGCAACCAGCGGCTGCGCGAACGGCTCGCCGGCGACCCGCGTCTGCGTTCGCTGCACCTCGTGTTGCCCGACCTGGCGTTGTGCGCCGACAACGGGGCGATGATCGCCAGCCTGGCGACCGTGGCATGGAACCGCGGCGAACGTTCGCCGCTCGACCTCGACGCGATCGCGACGCCGCAGTCCGGTGGCAAGGCGAAGCGGTAGCCCACCCCATGACCGAACTGCTCCCCTGCGTCCAGATCGACCCGAACGGCCCCGCGCGCGCCTGTGTCGTGTGGCTGCACGGCCTCGGCGCCGACGGCCACGACTTCGCGCCGATCGTGGCCGAACTCGGCCTGCCCGCGGCACTCGGCGTGCGCTTCGTGCTGCCGCACGCGCCGTCGATCCCGGTCGGCATCAACGGCGGCATGGCGATGCCCGCGTGGTACGACATCACCGAGCAGGACCTCACCCGCCGCCACGACGAGGCCGGCATGCGCGTGACCGCGGCGCGCGTCGGCGACCTGATCGCGCGCGAACGCGCGCGCGGCATCCCGAGCGAGCGCATCGTGCTGGCGGGGTTCTCGCAAGGCGGCGCCGTGGCCCTGTTCGCCGGCCTGCGCCATCCCGAACGGCTGGCCGGCATCGTCGCGCTGTCGACCTACCTCGTCGGCGAGGCCTCGCTCGACGCCGAGCGCACGCCGGCCAACCAGGGCACGCCGATCCTGCAGGTGCACGGCAGCGCCGACGGCGTCGTCGTGCCGGCGCGCGGTGTGGCGGCGCGTGACGCGCTGCAGCGCCGTGGCTACACGGTCGACTACCGCAGCTACCCGATGCAGCACGAGGTGTGCTGGGACGAGATCGTCGCGATCGCCGACTTCCTGCGGCGCGTGCTCGCCTGAGCTCGAAGCTCGTCAGCCTCGCGTCGGCAACTGCACGATCGCCCACGCGCCGATCCGTCGCACAAGGTTCGCCTCGCGCCAGGCCCGATCGGGGTCGGTGGTGAACTCGAGCTGCGACGACACTTCGTTGCTGGCCGACACGTCGGCGGCGAGCGTCCATCCGACGTTGCCTGGGGAGTGCGGCTGGATCCTGAACGGCGGGATCCTCGACGGCAGTTCGGGCAGCCAGCGCGGTACGAGGTCGTCGAGGCTCTGCGGCACGCGCCCCTCCGACTGCACGAACCGTTCGATCGCATGCACCAACGGCATCGCCCGGTCGCCGGCCTGCCGCAACGCGAACGCCCGCACGCCGCGCCCGATCCAGGACACCGGCACCGGCATCGCGAAGTGCAGGACCAGGAGCAAGAGCAAGGCAGACAGCCGGTGGGGCCCGGTCGGCAGCAATGCCGTCCGGAAGAGCACGAACAACAACGGTGCCGCCGCGACCACGAGCAGGTAGTGGCCGAGCCAGCGGGGCGCCCAGCCTCCGAACCCGGTGAGGCACCAGCACAAGCCGACGAAGAACGGCCCGTGCACGAGCACCAAGGCGATTGCGCCGGCCACGAGGCACTGCCGCACACTGCGCGGCGGCCGCACCGCCCGTTCATCCATGCGAGGGAGCATAGCCGCGTGGACAGACCCACACCGGTCGGGCAGCATGCGGGGCCGAACGTGAGCAACGATCCCGAACAGGACCTGCGCCAGCTGCTCGCCGCCGTGCAGGCCGGAACACGCAGCGTCGACGACGCCGTGCAGGCGTTGCGTTCGCCGCTCGCCGCCACCGGCGCGCTCGGTTTTGCCACCGTCGACCACGACCGCAATCGCCGCTGCGGCTTTCCCGAGGTCGTGTTCTGCCAGGGCAAGCGCCCGAGCGACGCCGCCGCGATCGCTGCCGAGGTCTTGACCCGTTCGGACCGTGTGCTGCTGACCCGCGCGACCCCCGAGCACGCCGTCGCCGTTCGTGAACGGTTGCCGCACGCCGTGTGGCACGAACGGGCCCGCTGCCTCACTGTGCTGCCAGCCGATGCGCCGCAGTTCGGCCGGATCGCGATCGTGAGCGCCGGCACCGCCGACCTGCCCGTCGCCGAAGAGGCCGCGGTGACCGCGCGTTGCGCCGGCAACCACGTCGAGAGCTTCACCGACGTCGGCGTCGCCGGCTTGCACCGCCTGCTGGCCCGCATCGACGCGATCCGCGCCGCGAACGCGATCGTCGCCGTCGCCGGAATGGAAGGTGCGCTGCCGTCCGTGCTGGCCGGGCTCGTCGATCGCCCCGTGATCGCGGTGCCGACCAGTGTCGGCTACGGCGCGTCGTTCGGCGGCCTGTCGGCGTTGTTGACGATGATCAACAGCTGCGCTGCCGGCGTGGCGGTCGTCAACATTGACAACGGTTTCGGGGCCGGCTATCTCGCGTCGCAAATCAACCGGAGGACGGCCTCGCCGCCCACGCAACTTTGACCAACCCGACCGACTCGCAGACGTCCCGTCCCCGCGCCCGCCTCGTGCTGGAGGACGGCACCGTTCTCGTCGGTCGCGGTTTCGGGTCGGCCAACGACAGCATCGGAGAGCTGGTCTTCAACACCTCGATGACCGGCTACCAGGAGATCCTGACGGATCCCTCGTACCGCGGGCAGACCGTGCTGCTGACCCAGCCACACATCGGCAACTACGGGGTCAGCAACGAGGACGAGGAATCGGGCAAGCTGTGGCTGTCCGGGTTGGTCGTGCGCGAAGCGTGCACGCGCGCCAGCAACTTCCGGTCGGCGATCGAACTGAGCGACTACCTGGCGCAGCACGGCGTGCCCGGCATCGACGACGTCGACACGCGCATGCTGACCCGTGCGGTGCGCGACCGCGGCGAGCAGCGCATCCTGATCACGCGCGACATGGCGTCGACCGACGCGCAGCTGGTCGCGAAGGTCAAGCAGGCGCCGAAGGTCGCCGACGTCGACCACGTGCTGAAGGTCACGACGCAGCAGAAGTACACGTGGGACCGCGGCTACGAGTCGACGTTCTCGCCGAAGCCTCCCGCCGCGAGCGGCAAGCGGCGGCGCATCGTCGCCTACGACTTCGGCGCGAAGCGCAACATCCTGCGGTCGCTGGTCGCGTGCGGACTCGACGTCACCGTCGTGCCGGCCGAGACCAAGGCCGAGGCGGTGCTGGCGCTGCAACCCGACGGCGTGTTCCTCAGCAACGGCCCCGGCGACCCGGCGATCTGCCGCTACGCGATCGACGCGGCGAAGGTGCTGGTGCACAAGCTGCCGGTGTTCGGCATCTGCCTCGGCCACCAGATCCTCGGCCACGTGTTCGGCGGCAAGACCTACAAGATGAAGTTCGGTCACCACGGCGGCAACCAGCCGGTGATCGACCTCACCACCGGCAAGGTCGAGATCACCTCGCAGAACCACAGCTACGCGGTCGATCCGAAGTCGCTGCCGGACGGCGTCGTGATGACGCACAAGAACCTGAACGACAACACCTGCGAAGGGCTGCGCCACAAGGAGCTGCCGGTGTTCTCGGTGCAGTACCACCCCGAGGCGGCCCCCGGACCGCACGACGCGCTCTACCTGTTCAAGCGGTTCGTCGACCTGCTCGATGGCGTGAAGGTGTGACGACCTTCCTCGTCGGCGCCGAACACGACGGCTGGCGACTCGACGCCCGCCTGCAGGGAATCGATTGCGCGGAGCTGGGCCCGCTGTCCCAGGCGAAGAGCCGGCAGCTGTGTGCGCTCGGGGCCGCGGCCGTCGACGGCGTGGTCGCCGACGGTTCGACCCGGCTGCGCGCGGGCAGCACGGTGGCGTTCGCGCCCGAACACGCGGCCTTGGCCCTCGACCTCGGCATCCCGGTCGCCTACGCCGACGACGCAGTCGTGGTCCTGCACAAGCCGCCGGGGCTCGCGGTGCATGCGGGCCCGTTGGTCGAACGCAGCGTCGCCGACGCGCTGGCGCGTGAACTTCCCGGCGCCGGGCTCGCACAACGGCTCGATCGCGAAGCGTCGGGGCTCCTGCTGGTGGGCCGCACGCCGGAAGCGCTGCGCGCCCTCGGTGCGGCGATGGAGGCGGGCTCGATCGAACGGCACTACCTGGCCGCGGTCGCGGGCGAGTTCGCCGGCGATGCGCGCACGATCGACCTGGCTCTGCGCGTCACCGACGAGCCGCGCGGCGACCTGCCGAAGACCGTGGTCGATCCCAAGGGCCAACGTTCGGTGTCGCACGTCACCGTCGTCGATCGTCGCGCCGGCGCCACGCTGGTGCGGGTCCGGCTCGAGACCGGCCGCACCCACCAGATCCGCGCGCACCTCGCCGCCGTCGGCCACCCGCTGCTCGGCGATCCGCGCTACGGCGACCGCGGCGCGAACGACAAGGCGAAGGCGACGTTCGGCACGAAGCGCACGCTGCTGCACGGGGAACGGCTGGTGTTCGTGTCGCCCGCGACGGGGGAACGGATCGAGGTCGGCACCGCGCACGAACCGGATTTCGTGGCCCTGTTCGCCAAGCTGCGCACGCCGCGTCAGAGCACCTGATACGCGTACAAGACGCACCACGCGTTCCACAGCAGGTGCAGCAGCATGCAGGGCCACAGGGCCCGCGCGGTCATGCGCAGGAAGCCGGCCATGCAGCCGAACAGGAAGTGGGGCACGACGAACGTCCCGTGCAGGTGCATCAGCGAGAACAGCATCGCCTGCACGACGATCGCCATCGGCCAGCCCAAGACGGCCTGCAGTCGCGCCAGCAGCACACCGCGGAACAGCAGCTCCTCGACCACCGCGGGCACCACCGCGACCGAGACCAGCGCCACGCCGAGGGGGAATCCGAGTTCGTATTCCAGGAGGGGCGGGAACCACGCACCGAACAGGTTGCGTTCCAGCATGTCGAGCGCGATCCCGCCGACGATGCCGACCAGCAGGCACAACTCGACGGCGCCGCGTCGCGTGCGCGCGAACAGCGGCGACAGGTGACGATCCCGCCACGCCTGCACGGCGATGCAGCCGCCGGCCGCGAAGGTCGTGAGTGCGATCGCAACCGCATGGACCACGGGCGAAGGCTCCTGGCCGAACGCGACGACCAGATGGGCCAGGCCCCACAGGAACTGGGCGACCAGCCATGTTTGCAGCGCCGGCTGCAAGATCGCACGCGCACTCGCATCGGGGGAGGCGGGGACTTCCGAGCTCATCGGCCGGCACGGTAGGCCGCCCCCCACAGCCTGGCTACAGGATGTCGAGGATGCCGGACTGTTGGTCCGACAAGGTCGGCACCGCGGCGCGGTAGTTCGTGTCGACGGCGATCGGCGTGTTCCACGGCACGGCGCGCCCATCGCACACCCCACCCAACGCCACCGCGGCGAACGCGCGCGGCAACGTGCCGAGTTCGCGGTCGTGCAGCATGCGCACCAGGGGTGCGAGCGAACGGCGGTCGCCGATGCGTGCGAGTGCGGTCGACAAGGCCGCCAGCCGGGACAGGTTGACCTCGCTACCGGCCATCCATCGCAGGATGTCGTCGACGATCGCCTGGTCGCCGAGCCGGCCGAGAGCCAGCGCCGCCTGCACCATCAGTTCGGGCCGCCGCGTGGCGAACTCCGCCACTTCCCGCACGTCGTCGATCGCGCTGCGATCGCTCAACAGGGCGAGGCCGACGCACAGGTAGCCGGCCATCTTCTCCTTGGTGATGCCGTCGCGCAGCCGCGCGCGCATCGTGTCGGCGGCGTCCGTCGCGCCACACAGCCCGAGCGCCACCCCTAGGGCGCCGACGAGGCCGGGTTCCTTCGCGGTGCGCAACTCGGCGTGCATGACCGCGATCGCCGGACTGTCGGGCGACGCGATGCCGTTCGCAGTGCGGTCGCCGTGCACGAGCAGGCCGAGCGCCAACGCCGCCCAGGCCTTGCGCTGCACCTGGCTCGTGCGTTCGAACTCGGCCAACAGCGCCCGTTCGGCGACGCGGCCGCCGGACTGCGCCAGTGCCACCAACGCGAAGTGGCGCGACAACCGGTCCGGGTGGTCCTTGGCGACGTCGAGCAGCACGGCCCGTGCGCCGCCGTCGGCGGTCGAGACGGCGTCCGCAGGCAACCGTTCGAGCACCCGGCCCAGGGCCAGCACACACGACTGCATCACCGGATTGGCGCGGCGCGACGACTGCGTGTGCGCCTTCAGCACGGTGACCCAGCGGTCGCGCAGACGTTCGGCGTGCAGACCCGACGTGCCGACGACCTTGGCCAGCGCGGTGGGACAGTGCGCCTGCACGAACTCCTCGGCGCCGCCGAGGTCGCGCACGAAATACCCGTCGAGCACGGCCACCACGTCGTCGACCAGCTTCGCCCCGGCATGGCTGCGCTCCTGCGGCCGCAGCAACCCGAGCGCATGGATCGCGGCGATGCGCGTGTCGCGCCCGGCGGTCGTGCCCTCGGCCAGCAGCTGCCGCAGGACGCCGAACGCCCGCGTCGCCACCTGCACGTCGCCCGTCCGTTGCGCCGTGAGGCCGAGGCCGTACGTCGCGAACGCGCGCATGCGTTCGTCGACGGTGCCGCCGCGCGCCGCCCGGCCGGCGCCGTCGTCGAGTGCCAGGCCCGCGAGCAGTTCGAGCGAGAGGCCATCGCCGCGCGCCCCGATGCCGATCGCCAGCGCCGCAGTCTCACGCACTTCCTGGTCGCCGGACCGCAGCATCGGCCGCGCCAGTTCGAGCAGCGTGAACTCCGGATGGTCGCGCCCGACCTTGGCCATGGCGACGAGGCACGCCGACGCGACGTCGCGGTGCGGTGAGCCGATGATCGCCTGGCGCAACGCCGGCAGCACGACGTCGACCGCGTCCTGGGTGCTCGGCCGCAGCGCATCGCGCGCTTCGCCGCGGCGGGTCGCCCCGAGATAGAAGTCGTCGCCACCGGTCTGCACCGCCGGCGCGTCCGACGCGCGCAGCTGCAGGAACCGGTCCTTGTTGAACTCCCACCAGTAGTCCCACGAGTCGTAGTCGTCTTCGAGCGGCATTCCGGCCGGACCGCCGGTCGTCGGGCCACGCGCACCCGCACCACCGATCGGCCCGGCGGCCGGACCGCGCGCCGGACCACCGGTGACCGGCCCCGGGGTTGCAGCCGGCAGCGACCTCGGCCCACCCGTCGTCGGGCCGTCCGTGCCTGGACCCGGCGCCGAGGGCCCGTTCGGGCCAGGCGTCGTCGGTCCGGCCGGACGGTTCGGAACCACGTCGCCTGGGCCGCCGTAGCGGCCGCCGGCTGGGCCCTTCCCCGTGGGCGGCGTGACCGGCGGCGGCGGCGGTACGTAACCACCACCATGCGCTGCGAGTTGGGACGACAACACGAACGCCAAAGCAAGCGGGATGCTTCGTGCGGGCACGACGTTCTCCTGGCCGTGGGGAGGGGACCTGGGCCACTAGCCGGCGAACGGTCCGCGGTATCGAGCGCCGCCGGCAAAAATCAGCGGGCCGCGGTGGCAGAGCACCGCGCGGCGAGGGCTGCCTGCACGAGTGCGACGAACACCAGCACACCACCGATCGGCACCAGCACGATGCCGAACGACGGGTCGCCTTCCCGGTTGAGCACACCGCCGACCAGGAACCCGAGCGGCATCGCCCAGGCTCCGGCGACCAGCCAACGTTCGCGCCGCTGGCAGCGTACCGGATCCGGTCCGAGCTTGTCGGCCACGGCGGCCATCGCGAGGCACAGGATGCCGAGCAGGTTGCCGTGCGCGTGCGCGAGCGTCCACAGCTCCCGGCGCATCGCGCTGCCGAGGTAGACGTTCACCTTCCACGCGTGCAGCGCTTCGAGGGTGAGTCCGAGCGGCAACGACACGGCGAGCAACCAGAGGCCAGCGCGCAGCGCCGTGCGGGGAGGTGGAGGGTTCATTCGCCGATCGCGATGAGGTTCTTGCCTTGCAGGTCGGTCAGGCGGATCACGCCAGGGAAGTCGAGCCGGAAGTCGACGCCGAGCAGTGCCGTCGAGGACGGCCGTTCGACGCGCCCCGGTGCAGCGCGGGCGATCGCGTCGAGCAACGCGAACACGTCGTCGCGGCGGCGTTCGGCCGGAGCCAGGTGGTCGACCGCGCGAACGCGTTCCGCGAGCCCCCAGCCGACCTTGCCTTCGAGTGCGAGCAGGCTCCGCCGGGCCAGCTGGCGCACGGTCGGGTAGCCATCGCCCAAGGTCACTGCGAGCCACGCGCGCACGGCGGCGGCGTGGTCGTCGCCGAACGTGGCCCCCGCTTCGCCGAGTGCCTTCGCCGCGACGGCGCGGGCCGCGGCGTCGCCGGCGAACAGGTTCGCGGCCGCATCGGCGAGTTCGAGCGGCGCCCCGTCGAAGCGTGGCCCTGGGTCCTTGAACTCGTTGCCCCACCACCCGCGCATCGCCGCCGCCGCCCACGGCAGGCTGCGGTCGACGTGGCACAGCGTGCACGCGTGCGGCCGTCCCGCGGCACCGTCGCGCGCCGGATCGGGCACGTCGATGCGGTGGCTGCGATGGATGTCCATCACGCCGTAGACGATCTTCGGCATGTGGCACGCGACGCAGCGCGACCCCGCACCGTCCGGCGCGTGGTGCGTGTGCGCTTGCACGTCGCGCGCGATCTCCTGGTGGCATTGCGTGCACATCGCGTCGCCCGGAAGGTCCGGCCGCAACTGGCCGCGCGGGTCGCCCGAGTGCATCGCGTGGCAGCTCTGGCAGGTCAGCTCGCCCTTGGTGTAGCACTTCGACGCGACCACGCCCTGGTACTCGTAGGCGGTCAGGCGCGCCGTGCCGTCGCCCCAGAAGCGCAGCGCGAACGCTTCGGGATCGCCGCCGCCGCGCACCGGAGTCTCGCGCACGATCGGCGTCACGTGGTCGAGCAAACGCTCGCCGGGACGGAACGTGGGCCCCGTGGTGAACCACTCGGTCGCGCGCTTCGGCGGATTGGGCAAGCGCGCGCCGTGGCACTGGCCGCAGATCGCCACCGCACGCTCCTGGTCGAGCTGGGCTGGATCGAATGCGTGGTGCGGCGTGCCGACGTAGCGCGCCAACGGACTGCGCGCCGCCGTGGCGTGCTCGGCGCCCGGGCCATGGCACGCCTCGCAGGCGATGCCGAGTTCGGCGACTTCCGAGTCGAACCGGTACCCGTCGCGCAACCGCGACGGGTCGTGCGCATCGAGCAGGCCCGGCCGCGGCCCGGTGTTGTGGCAGAAGATGCAGTTCGTGTTCCACTCGGCGGCGTTGTGGCCCATGCGGTCCACGTCGGGGCCGAGGAACACCGTCTCCAGCGGCAGCCAGCGCTGCAGTTCCTGATGCCACAGGATCGGCAGGCGCACGATCACGTCACCGTCGGCACCGCGCGGCTGGCGTTCGAAGTACTGCTGGTAGCGGCGCGAGCCGACCGTCAACACGACCTCGGCGCTGCGCTGGCCGCCTTTGCCGTCGGGGACCTCCATCAGGAAGCGCTCGCCGTCACGGAACGGGCGCGCGCGGTCGTGGCCGTACGCGACGACCTTGCCGTCGAACGCGCCGAGCACGCTGCGTTCGCTCGGCCGCTGCGTCATCGTCGAATGGAACGTGCCCGCCCACGACGCGTGCTGGTCGGGATGGCACTGCTTGCAGGTCGCCGAGCCGACGAAACCGGCTTCGCGGTGGATCAGCGGCGCCTCGGCCGCGGCGGCGACCGGGTCGTGGCCGAACGACAGCGCCGTCGCCACGAACGTGGGCGGCACGAGCACGGCGAGCAGGACCGCGACGAGCGGGCGCATGGGGCGCGCATCATCGCCACGGCGACTACGTCCGTCGATGCCCAGTTCGGGGATGAACTCGATGGCCTCGGTCAGCTTCGCTCGCGGGCACGAGTTCGACCGAATCCAGCCCCATCGTCACTGCCCCAGCAAGGCACCGCGCAGCCATTGTTCGCCGCCGTTCTGCCACAACATCTCGAGCACCTTCTGCCAGGCCGCGAGATCGCCGTCCGCTCCGGCCGGCAGGCCGGCGAGCAGTTCCTGCAGTTCGGGCACGCGTCGCCACGCAGCCCCGAGGTGCGCTGGCACCGCGGCGAGTGCCGGCAGGTTCGCGGCCAGATCCGCGGCATCGCGATAGAACGCGGCGAACGAGCAACGTTTGCCGGCGAGTTCGCCGAACACCGCCGCGGCGCGCGCATTGCCGACGAGCCCGAGCAATCGCGACATCCCGCCGAGCACCAGCGGTCCGGCCGTCTCGCGGTCGGCGATCGCCTGGAAGTGCGCCCCGGCGGTGCTGTCGCCGCGCACCATCGCCGCGAACGCGCTGGCGACCGCGACCAGTTCACCAGAAAGCCGCCGATCGACGACGATGCGGCCCGCGGTCGCGAGCACGATGCGATCCATCGACTGGTTGCCTTCGGCCAGCGACGGCACGTCGACAGTGTCGCGTTCGGACGACGCGGTGCGCGGCAACGTCGCCGCGGCATCGATCGCCGCGAGCACCGCCGCCCGCACGCGCGGCGCCGTCGTCGCGGAGAGCTGGGCCTTCACCAACCTGCTGAAGCAATCGAACACCATGCCGGCCGCGGAAGCCCCCTGCACCGTGTCGGTCGGGCGCGACGGCGTCTTGTCCAGCCGTTCCTTCGACCAGCCGAGCTGCAGCTTGCGGTCGTCGGCGGTGATCTCGATCGCATCGCCGACGATGCTGCCGTCGGCGGCGATGCGCAGCGTCGTCAGCGGGAACTCGACCACCAGCACGTCGCCGTCGCGATGGATCGCGGTCGCGCGGGTCAACAGGTGCGCCGCCGTCGCCGGGTGGATCGTCGCGACGAGCAGTTCGCTGCTCTGGCCACCGAGCCCGATGCCCCAGCGGAACTCCGCTTCACCCGCAGGATTGAAGTTCGTGTAGACCGTGATCTGCGCGCCGAGCGCTTCGCCGAAGCGCCATTGCATCACCTGGTCGCCGAGTTCGACGGTGAGCGCGTCGGACGCGAACCGCACCGCGGCGCGCACCGGTTCGCCTTCGCCCCACGTCGTACGTTCGGCGGCGAGCAGTACCCCGCGGTTGTCGAGCGCGAACGACACCGGCCCCGGCAACACGCGCAGGAACGGCGCCACGTCGCCGTCGCGCACGTCGCCTTGCACGCGCAGCCCGCGGCCGGCGCGCAGATCGGCGAGCAGCTTGTCGCCCATCGCCTGCACCTGGGCCACGTCGCGCGGCGCCAGCGTTCCCGGTGCGGGAGCGTTCGGCCGGACCTTCACCGCAAACACCAGCGGATCAGGCCTCGCCCGCGTCGTCGCGGCCATCACTGGGCGCACTTCGAAGTAGCGCCCCGACCTCTCGATCTGCCGCTGCATCGCCGTGAGCCACTCCGTGGTGGCCAGCGATCCCGGCGTGAACGCCACCTCGGCCAGGACTGCGGCTGCAGCCGTGTCGTCACCTTCGATCTGCAGCCGCTGCACGCGCACTTCGTGGCCTTCGTCGGCCACACGGACGCGCAGCCCGATCGTGTTCGCTTCTGGCAAGAGCTCGGCATCGACGAGCACGCCATGCCGCCCAGCGTCGCGGTAGGCCGCGACGACGGCCGCCTCGACGCGCCGCTGCAGCACTTCGGTGGCCACCACCGGAAACCCACCCTCGGTCCACACGGCCTTGTCGCTGCCCGACGCCGCCAGCAACTCGCGCAACCGCGCCGTCGGCACCGCGGTGTTGCCTTCGAACTGGATCGCGCCGCACACCGACCGCGGCCCGGCCTCGAGGTGCACGTGCACGACCCCGGCTTCGACGGCGGCGTGCGCCTTGCACTGCAGGTAGCCGCCGCGCCGGTGCAGTTCCCGCACCCGTTCGGCGACCGCGGCGGCGACGTCGGCATCGAGCGGCCGCCGCAGCTCGCGCATCAGTTCGCCGTCGAGCACCAGCGCTCCGGCGATGCGATCGCGCGAGAACGCCGCGACCCCTTCGACCTCCATCGTGCGCAGCACCTGCAGCGGATCGGCCGGCCGCTGAGCCGGCAGAGCCCCCACAGCGACGAACGGCAGCAACGCGACCAACGACGTGGCGGACCGAGGACGAGCCTTCATGCCGGCAGCATGCACACCGGCTGCGTTCGCGTCGACCTCGTGTCGCTCAGCGACCGAGCGCGGCGAGCACCTTCGCCTTCACGTCGCCACCGGCGCACTCGCTCTTCTGCATGCCCTTGCGCACCAGGAACTCGACCTGGCCCTCGGCCGCCTTGCGGCCGACGAACACCTGCACCGGGAAGCCGAGCAGCTCATTGTCCTTGAACTTCGCGCCCGGGCTCATCGCGCGGTCGTCCAGACACACGTCGACACCGGCGGCCTTCAGCTCGTCGTAGAGCTTGCCCGCCAGCGCCTTCTGCTCGTCGCGCGCCGGGTCGAGCATCGCGACCACGCACTCGAACGGGGCGATCGCGCCCGGCCAGACGAGGCCCGTGTCGTCGAAGCTCTGCTCGACGGCGGCGGCCGGCGTGCGCGACACGCCGATGCCGTAGCAACCCATCACGAACGGCGTCGGCTTGCCGCCCTGGTCCATGAACGTGGCCCCCATCGCCTTCGAGTACTTGGTGCCGAGCTTGAAGATGTGGCCGACTTCGATGCCGCGCGCCTGCTCCAGCGGCTTGCCGCTCACCGGACAACCTTCGCCCTTGCGCGCGGTGCGCAATTCCTTGAACGACGGCATGCGGCAGTCGCGGCCGAGGTTGACGTTGAGGCAGTGGTAGCCGGTCTGGTTGCAGCCGACCAGCAGGTTGGTGCGGTCGCGCAGCGACTCGTCGGCCATCAGCGGCACCGTCTCCGGCAGCCCGACGGGGCCGGCGAAGCCCGTGTCGGCGCCGGTCGCCGCCTTGATCTCCTCGTCGGTCGCGAGCCGCACCGCGAGCGCGTCGACCGAGTTGACCAGCTTGACCTCGTTGATCTCGAGATCGCCGCGCATCATCACCGCGACGATCTTCTGCTTGTCCTTCCAGGTGACGTGGTAGAGCACGGTCTTGGCCATGCGGCCCGCCTGCCAGCCGGGGAAGAACGCTTCGAGCTGCGCCACCGTCTTCACGTCCGGCGTCGCGTGCTTCTCCATCGGCTTCGGTTCGCCGCCTGGCGGCGCGTCCGGCAGCTTGCTGGTCGCCTTCTCGACGTTCGCGGCGTAGCCCGATTCGCGGCAGAACAGGATCGAGTCCTCGCCCGAATCGGCGATCACCATGAACTCCTCGCTGCCGGCACCGCCGATCGCGCCCGAGTCGGCCTGCACCACGGTGTAGGCGAGGCCACAGCGTTCGAAGATCCGGCAGTACGCCGCGCGCATCTTCTGGTAGGCGACGTCGAGGCCGGGCACGTCGGCGTCGAACGAGTACGCGTCCATCATGATGAACTCGCGGCCGCGCATCAGGCCGAAGCGCGGGCGGATCTCGTCCCGGAACTTGTCCTGGATCTGGTAGCAGTTCACCGGCATCTGCTTGTACGAGTTGACCTGCGCGTTCACGTACGCGGTCATCACCTCCTCGTGCGTCGGGCCGAGGCACATGTCGCTGCCCTTCCGGTCCTTCAGGGTGAACATGATGCCGTCGTTCACATAGCGGTCCCAACGGCCGCTGCTGACCCACAGCTCCTTCGGCTGCACGATCGGCAGCATCACTTCATTGGCGCCCTCGCGGTCGAGTTCCTCGCGCACGATCTGGGCGAACTTCTTCACGACCCGCCACATCAGCGGGGCGAACGTGTAGACGCCGGCGGCGATCTTGACGATGTAACCGCCGCGGGCGAGCAGGCGGTGGCTCGGGATCTCGGCGTCGGCAGGGTCGTCGCGGAGGGTGGAGATCAGGATCTGGCTGAGGCGCATATCGGGGCGGGGAGCATAGCGACGGCACGACGAGGTTGCCCAGGCGATCGACTCGGCTTCGTTCACGACGATGGAACGGGCCACGTCGTTGCTGCTGGCGATCGCCTTGGGCAGCGCGGGACGGACACAAGAAGCCGTTCGGGTGGCCGGCGTGGTCGTCGACGAGATCGGTACCCCGCTCGCCGACGTCGTCGTCGAGGGCATCGACCAGGCTGCGACCACCACGTTCGTCACGGGGGAATCACCACCGCTGGCGCGCAGCAACGGCGACGGAACGTTCGAGTTCGCCGTGGCGCCGGGAAGGCACGCGCCCATGCTGCTCGCGTTGCACGCGGCGGGACGTGGCACGGTCGTCGTCGGCAGTGCCTATTCGAACCTCGCTCCGATCGTGCTGCCCAGAGCCCATCGCATCGCCGGCAGATTGCGGTTGCCGAACGGAGCGGCCGCGACCGGTGTGCGCGTCGAAGTTCGCGACTGGCTGTCGGTCTTCGGGCTCCTGGCGGGCCGAGGCCCCACGTGCGCGATCGCGGCCGAGCCCCGCAGCGCCGTACGCACGGGTGCCGACGGTCGCTTCGTCGTCGACTGCGCCGCCGACATCTGTCTCGGCGTTCGAATCGGCGGCGGTGCGTTCCGTATCCACGATCTCGGCCCGCTGGCGAGCGACGCTCCGCTGGACCTCGTCGTGCATCCCGTGGCGCAGCGCCCGGTGGCCGTGTTCGACCCGGATGGCAAACCAGTCGGAAACGTGATCGTCACCTGCGACAGCGACACGACGCTGGCCTGGCCCAAGGACGTATCGGCGCGCACCGACGCGAACGGTGCCTGCACGCTACCGCTGGCTCCCGGCATCGCCGTGACCGCTCACACGGAGGACTACCACTACGCGGCGTGGGCGATGGTCGGCGACTCCTCCACCACCTGCGAACTGCGCTTGGCGGCGACCGCCCTCGTCGTGAAGCCTCCCGAGGCAACGGCGACGACGCGCACGGTCTCCGGCAAGTTCGTCGACCCTGACTCCGGCCTACCGATCGCCAATGGCCTCGTCTGGGCGGTCGCAGACGGGCAACCCGGCTTCGTTCCGCTCGATCCAGTGCACCGCTTCGTGGATGGGCAGGCACCGCGCGATGCCCTCTGCTGCCGAACACGGACCGATGGCACCTTCTCGTTGCCGCTGGAGCCCGGTACCTGGTGGCTGGGTGCTGCGGAAAACGCGACCGGCAGCCCCTGGCACTGGCTCGGCACGGCCCGCAACCCGACGCCACGCCAGCAGAAGATCGGCGCCGACGACGTCGTCGACCTGCAACTGCAATTGCAGCCGACCCAAGACCTCCGCGGACAACTGACGCCCGCACGTTGGCCCGCAGGCACCCACCTGCGCTTCGTACCCGAAAACAACTGGGCGACTTCCTCCGGCGTACACCTGGCTTGCTCGCCGCGCACCGCGGTGCAGGCCGATGGCACGTTCCTCGCGTCGGACCTGCAGGCGGGACCAACCCGCATCGAGCTGCTCCTGCCCCGATTGTTCCGCCAGGGCCCGCACGACCGCGTGCTGCTCGAGGTGCGGCAACGCAACGACGCAACGCCCGTGCAACTCGACGCGGCCCAGTGGCAGCCGGCGATCGTTCGTGGACGACTGCAATCGGAGATTCCCCCCGAACGCCTCGCCGTCGTGTCGATGGCTCCCACCGACCCGAAGGGAATGCTCTACGGCACGACCCTCTACGATGGTCCCGTCGCTCCCGTTGGCCGCGACCGTTCGTTCGTGCTGCGCGAACCCGCCGGAACCAGGACGCTGGTCGTCATCGACACGCTCACCGGCGTGATGCTGCATCGCGGCGCGCCACGACAAGTGCAGCCGAACGGCGATGCCGAGCTCGCCATCGAGGTCGCAACCCATCGTGTCGAGGTCACGTTCGTGAACCTCCCGGACACCGACAACCTGTGGTTGCAGCCGCGTGTGTCCTCGGCGAACCAGCCGAACGGACTGGGCCAGATGACCGACCTGGACAACCGTGGCACCGGCTGCCACGTGCCCTCCGACCAGACGCGCCTCGACCTCTGGCTGCCCATCGGATCTGCCCGGCTAGAGCTGGTCCGTGACCACCGCCATCGCGACGAACGCGTGGTCGCCAGCGCTGCGATCGACGCTCGTGCCGGGCAACACGGCAAGGTGACCCTGATCCCCGAGTGATGCGCCGCGCGATCACGAACCGGATCGTCAGGCGCGAACGACGAGGTCTCCGAGGGTCGTCAGCGGCACGCATTCGACGTCGTCGGCGAGCGCGTAACGCTGCGCCCCCGGATACACGACGAACAGGCGATCGAGCCGCAGATCCTGCTGCGCCACGCGCATCGACTTGGTGAGCCGCGGCGCGTCCTCGCGCTTCACTTCGACTCCGATGCGCTGGCCGCGATGCAGGAAGAACAGGTCGAGTTCGGCACCGGAGTGCGTCGCGTAGAACCACGCCTGGTGCGGCTGGAACTCGCGCAGCACCTCTTCGACGACGAACCCTTCCCACGACGCGCCGAGCTTCGGATGCACCTGCAGCTGCGTCGCAGCCTGGATCCCCTGCAAGGCGTGGAACAGGCCGCTGTCGCGCAGGTAGATCTTCGGACTCTTCACCAGGCGCTTGCCGAGGTTGTCGTGCCACGGTTGCAGAACGCGGACCATGAACGTCTGCTCGAGGGCATCGAGATACTTGCGCGTCGTGTGCGGCGAGACGCCCATCGCCGCGGCGATCTCGGCGCCGTTCCAGATCTGGCCGTGGTAGTGCGACAGCATCGTCCAGAACCGACGCATCGCCGCCGGCGCCATGCCAAAGCCGAGCACCCCCAAGTCGCGTTCGAGGAACGTGGCGAGGAAGTCCTGGCGCCAACGATGGCTGTCGTCGTCGGTGGCGGCGAGGAACGAGCGCGGGAAGCCGCCGCGAACCCAGAGTGCGTCGCTCCGCTCGCGGCCGATCTCACCGAGATCGAAGCCACGCAGCTCGACGATCTCGACGCGGCCGGCGAGCGACTCGGCGGACTGGCGCGACAGCTCCGGTGTGGCGCTGCCGAGGACGAGGAACCTGGCCGGTGCATCGGGACGATCGGCCAGCACCCGCAAGACGGGGAACAGTGCGGGTTGTCGTTGGGCCTCGTCGAGGACGACGAGACCACGCAGCGACTGCAGCGCGGTCATCGGTTGCTCGAGCGATGCCGCCGCCGCTGGATCCTCGAGGTCGAAGAAGTGGTACTGCCCGGCGCGCCCCACGGTGCGCGCCAAAGTGGACTTGCCGCTCTGGCGCGGACCGACCAGCATCACGACCGGGCTGCGGCCAAGGGCCGTCCGGATGCGCCCTTCGTAGCTCGGCCTGGTGATCACGGTGGAATTCTTGCACTCGAAGTGCACTTTTTCAAGTATCGGCATCGGGCAGCGTCGTCGTTCACCTCTTTCTTCGCCACTGTTCGGAACGTTCGACTCGGTTGCGTGCCTGCACTCGACGCCTACAGTGCCTGCATGCAGTACACGCTGCGCAACGTTCCCAAGTACCTCGACCGCGCATTGCGGGCGCAGGCTGCGCGCGAAGGCAAGAGCCTGAACGCAGTCCTGCTGACGGCACTGCGTCGCAGCCTCGGCATCGATGCCGAGACACCAGCCCAACGCGACCTGTCCGACATCGCCGGAACATGGGTCGCGGAACCGGACCTCGATCGGATCCTCGCCGACCAACGACGCATCGATCCTGGCCTGTGGCAATGAGGCTCGCGCTCGACACCAAACGCTACGTCGATCTCTGTCGAGGCGACGAAGCCCTGGAACATCTGCTCGTGCGCGCCCACACGATCCTGCTGCCGTTCGTCGTCG
>JAEUHV010000577.1 GCA_016794485.1 Planctomycetota bacterium | reverse complement strand
GCACCGCCGAGTCGCACGGTCGCGTGATGGTGGTCGAATGCATGGGCCGCCATGCCGGCTGGATCACCGCCTATGCCGGCGTCGCCGCCGGGGCCGAGGCCGTGCTGGTGCCCGAACGGCCGGTGCAGATCGACGATCTCTGCGGCAATCTCGGGCGCTTGCGGCAGTCGGGCGCCCGTTCGGCGATCGTCGCCACGGCCGAGGGCGCGCGGGTGTTCGAGAACGGCGCCTGCCTGTCGTCGATGGAGAAGGACGAGTTCGGCGAATACAAGACCGGTGGCGTGGCGGCGACGCTCGCCAAGCGCATCCAGGCGCGGCTCGGCTGGGACTCCCGTGCCGTCGTGCTGGGCCACCTGCAACGGGCCGGCAAGCCGATCGCGTTCGACCGCATCTTCGCGTTGCGCCTCGGTGCGCGCGCCGCACGGCTGGTGCTCGAACGCCGTTTCGGATACATGGCTGCCATGCGCGCGGGTGAGATCGTGGACGTGCCATTGCAAGCAGCCGTGGCGGCGCGCAAGACCCTGACGGGGCAGTTCCTCGATCGATACGAATCGTTCTTCATGCCGATCGGTGGCCCATGATGCATTGCGGAGCGCGATTGCTGCTGGTCCTGGCGGTTCTCGTCGCAGCAAAGGCTGGCACGGCGCAGCGCCCCGGCAATGCCCAGGCGAACCCGACCCCGCAGCTGCCCGACAACCAGGCCAGGCCGGGGGCGCAGGGAGCGGGGGGGCAGGGCGAGCCGGGCGAGCCTGCCGTGATCCGCGGCCGCGACCCGTCCGATCCGAACTGGGTGGCTCCGGTGCGCTCGCGGCCGTTCGCGGGCTTCCCGGCGTTTCCGTCGCGCCTGCAGGGACTCGGCGCCTACACCCAGCCGCCGGGAACCGCGCCGAACCCGCTGCAAGGCCTGATGCCGATGCCGGCACCCCTGTTGCCCGTCGTCGAAGAGGAGAACGGCTGGCCGGCGTGGGCCCGCACCCGCGACAAGGCGCCGTTGCCGTTTGCGGCCGATCTCGCGCTGTTGGTGCGGCACGGCGATCGGGTCTGGTTCACGACGGGCGGGGACGAGCCGTTCGTGCCGTTGTTCTTCCACGACAAGCTGCGCACGCTTGGGGCCGGCGCCACGGTCGAAGTGCGCCAGGTCGGCGAGTTCGAGTTGCTCCTGCATTCGAGTTCGCGCCTGGTGTCGCGCGGCCTCGCGACGATCCGCCTGCAGGAACTCGGCGACGCCGCGGTACATCTCGTGGTGCCGGCGTTGACCCATCTGCGGCTGCAGGTCTCGGCGCGCAAGCACCGCATCGACCTGCCCGACGGCTCGCGGCTGGAACTCGATCCGGCGTCCCAGGAGAACGCCGAGTACGACCTGGTGCTCGAACGGCAGGTGGAACCCGGCCGCCTCGGTGGACGTGCGACGATCACCAACTTCGGGACGGTGCCGGTGGCCTGGCACCACCATGCCGGGGTTTCGTCGCTCGCCCCCGGTGAACAGGTGACGTTCTTCCTGCAACCGCCAGCCCAGTTCTTCGGCTCGCCCCTGGTGTCCGAGCAGGTGTCTGCGCAAACGGAGGGAGCCGACCTCGTGTGCCGCGCGTCTGCCGTAGGCGAGGTGCGATGGTCTGGGGCGCGGTTCACGTTGCCGGCGGGTGCATCGGTACGGCTTTCCCCGCAACAGGGGGAACTGGTGCCGCCGGCACCCAAGCCCGCGTTGCCCGCCGACTCCGTTCCGTCGTCGAACGGCGTCGGGAAGTGACATGCGCCGAATCGGGGTGATGCCCGGCCAGGCGCCGGGCGAACAGACCGCTCTGGATCTGTTGCGCGACCTGTTCGTCGCCAACACGGTGTTCGTGCTGGCGGCGTGCCTCGTGTTGTTGTGGGCGTCGTGGCACTGCTACCAACGCCATCGGTTGCCGTTCCTGCGCGTGTGGCTGTTCGGTTGGCTGTGCTACTTCGCCGCCAGGTTGCTGACCTGGCTGCAACTCGGGCCGTGGCGGACACCGGACGTTCCCGCCGCCGTGGGCATGGCGTTGTCGGTCGTGTCGCAGGTCGGCTACTACCTGCACGTCGTCTGTGTGCTGGTGGCGTTGCTGCGTTTGACGCAGGTCAGGTCGTTCGACGTTTCCGTGCGGATCCGCAGCCTGTTGCTGGTCGGGCTGGTTGCATTCGCGACCGCAGTCACGTGCGTCACCCAGGACGCCCCCGAACTGCGCGCGCCGTTGCGCGTCGGCATGCGCTGCGCAGTGACCTCCATCGTGTTCGCACTCTGTGGCGGCATGCTGCTCGTCGTCGGGCGGCGCATGCTGCGCGTCGGGCCGCGGGTCACCGCGTTCGCGCTGTGGTCTGGAGCCATCGTGTTCGGGTGCTACGCGTACTCGTTCACGTTCGGCAGCGTGTACGGCGTGTCGGCATGGGTCGGGGCCGCCGAGGTCCTGTTCGTCGGCATGCTGGGCCTCGGCCTAGTCGTGTGGACCCAGGAAGACCTCACCCATGAAGCGCGCTTCGTCGGCGAGGAGCTGGGCCGTCGCAACCTCGAACTGGCTCGCGCGCAGCGCATCGAGAGCCTTGGGCAGGTCGCCGGCAGCATCGCGCACGACTTCCACAACCTGTTGACGGTGGTGACCGGCAACCTCGACCACGTGCTGCGCGGCGACGTCGACCCGTCGACAAGGGCGGCCCTGGCCGATGCCGCGCGCGCCGCGCAGCAGGCCGGCAAGCTGACCGGACGACTGCTGTCCATGGCGCGCCAGGGTGTGCTGCCGCCCCGGCGGCTCGACCTCAACGCCGAGGTCGCCGAACTGGTGGCGCTGCTGCGCAGCCTGTCGGGCCGCGACGTCGAGCTGCGCGCCGAATGCGTGTCGGGCACGTTGCCGGTGATGCTGCCGCCGGGGCAGGTCGAGCAGATCCTCATCAACCTGGTGACCAACGCGCGCGATGCGATCGCGGGCAATGGCGTGGTGACGTTGGCGACGTTCCGCAGCAATGCCGACGGCGAACGACGCGTCGGCTGCGCGGTCAGCGACACCGGTGTCGGCATGTCCGAGCAGGTGCGGGCGCGGGTCGGCGACCTGTTCTTCACGACCAAGGGCGAACGCGGCACCGGCATCGGCATGGCCACGGTGCGCAGCCTGCTCGAAGCATCGGGCGGACGACTGCAGATCGAGAGCCGGCCCGGCTCCGGTACGACCGTTCGCCTGTCGTGGCCGGAGAGCGTCGCGGCGGAAGTGCCGCCTCCGCCGCCCGCTGAAGCGAATGGCCGCGTCGTGCTCGTCGCCGAGGACGACGTGGCCACGCGCCGCATGGTGCGTTCGTTGCTCGAACGCAACGGCTACACCGTGCTCGCCCCCGAGGACTCGCAGGCTGCCGCCGCCGTCCTGCAGGATGCCGGCACGCGGGTCGACCTGCTGCTCACCGACGTGGTGATGCCGGGGCTGTCGGGGCCGCAGCTGGTGCAGCTGGCGAACGAACGCCGGCCTCGCCTCGCGGTGCGCTACATGTCCGGTTCCGTGCAGGTCGGCAGTGCCGGTCGCCTCGATGGGGTGCCGTTGCTGCAAAAGCCCTTCATGGCCGAACAGCTGCTCGCCTTCGTGGCGGCGGCGCTGGCCGCCGACCCGAGGCGATCGCCGTGAGCATCGACCACCGCGCGCTCGGCGATGCCGTCGCAGCGGCCGCGCTACGGCTGCACGGACTGGTCGTCGCCACACCGGTGGTGCCGTC
>JAEUHV010000293.1 GCA_016794485.1 Planctomycetota bacterium | reverse complement strand
GCGATCTCGATCGTCGGCATCGACGACGCTCCGATAGGTTACTACCGCGCCAAGGTCGAACAGGAGCGGGTCGTCATCGCGTCGCGCAGTCCTTGGTCTCTGGTGCGCGCGACGCAATTCCACGACCTCGTCGCGAAGTTCGCCGGCGGGATGGGCTTCCTGTCGTTCGTGCCGCGCGGAGTACCGTTGCAACCGGTCGACGTCGACGAGGTCGCCATGCACCTGGTCGACATTGCCGCCCGACCGCCAGCGGGCCGCCTGCCGGACTTCGGTGGCCCGGAGGTGCGGCCGTTCGACGAACTCGCGGCCGCATGGCGGCGCATCCGGAACCGGCGCCGACTCGTCTTGCCGTTGCCCCTGTTCGGCAAGGCCGCGCACTTCCTGCGCCGCGGCGGGCTGTGCAACTCGGATGCGAAGCGCGGCCGGCGCTCGTTCGGCGAGTGGCTCATGGCGAACGCCGCCGCGGAGGCGACGCGATGACGCGCCGCTCGCAGGCGCCGACCATGGATCCGGCCCCGTCGTCGAAGTCGCCGACTTAGGATCGATCTCCCGTTGCGATGCCGCCGGCCATGCGCGACGCTGCGCGCGTCCATGGCCAGGATCATCGCCAGCGTGTTCGCCGAATCGCGCGAGCAGGTCGTGCAGAAGGCCGCCGCCGCGGCGATGGCCGGCGCCGACTGGCTCGAGCTGCGGCTCGACCGCTGGCCGCACGGCCAGGACCTCGCCGCCACGATCGCCGCGGTGCGCCTGCCGGTCCTGGTCGCGTGCCGCACGCCCGAGGACGGGGGCCAGTTCCGCGGCACGCTCGGCGAACGCCGCGAACTGCTGTCGGCAGCGCTCGACGGCGGTGCTTCGGGCATCGACCTCGAAGGCACCGAGACCTGGAACCCGCCGGTGGGGCGCACGCGCCTGAAGTTGCGCATCCGGTCGTTCCACAGCTTCACCGGCGTGCCGAAGGAACTGGCCGCCATCCGCGACCGCCTGCACCAGACGGCGGGCACGGTGGCGAAGATCGTCGTGACCGCGCACGACCTCGCCGATGCCGCGCCCGTGCTCGAATTGCTGCAGGCCACCGACCAGGACGAGCAGCCGACCGTCGCGTTCGCGATGGGGCGCACCGCGTGGCCGACGCGCGTGCTGGCGGCGGCGCTCGACGCGCCGTTCGTGTACGGCAGGGTCGACGACGACACCGAACCGACCGCGCCGGGACAGCCGCCGATCGGGTTGTTGGCCGGGCTCTACCGCGTGCGTGAACTGTCGCGGCAGAGTGCGGTCTTCGGTCTGCTGGGCAATCCGGCGCTGCACTCGGCCGGCCCGTGGCTGCACAACCGCGCGCTGCGTCGCCTCGGCGTCGACGGTGTGTACCTGCCGTTCGAAACGTCACGGCCGGATGCGGTGCTGGCGATGCTGCCGCGGCGCCAGTTGCGCGGGCTGTCGGTGACCGCCCCGCACAAAGGGGCGCTGGTGGCCGCGTGTGCGCGCTTGTCCGACGAGGCGGAGTCCGCCGAGGCCGTGAACACACTCGTCGCCGATGGCAGCGGCGGATTCGTCGGCCACCTCACCGACGTCGTCGGTGTGTCGGGTGCGTTGGCGGAGGCCGGTGTCGCGCGTGGTGACGGCAAGGTCGGCGTCGTGTTCGGTTCTGGCGGTGCTGCCCGCGCCGCGGCGTTGGCCCTGCGCCAGCTTGGCTTCGCGACGACCGTTCTCGGCCGTTCGGTCGAGGCGATGCGGCCGTTCGCGCAACGTCTCGGCGTGACGCTCGGCAGCCTGTCCGAACGCGTGCTCGGCGAACTGCGGCCGGCCGTGGTGGTGAACGCGACCCCCGTCGGCAGTGACGGTCGCGACGGACCAGCCCGGCTCGTGCCGGGCTGGCGACCGGCGGCGGGCACCACCGTGCTCGACATGGTCTACCGGCCCGCGGTGACGACGTTGCTGGCCGACGCCGCGGCGGCAGGTGCCGTGGTGGTGCCCGGGCTGTCGATGTTCTTGCACCAGGCCGCGGCGCAGGTTCGCTGGTTCACCGGCAAGGAACTGCCCGTGGCGACGCTGCGTTCGTTCCTCGCCGGCCTTGGGACGGGCGGCGTGTGACGGCGCGGGAAACCGGCACGGTTGCACCTGGGGGCCGGGTCGCGTAGGACGTTTCGCCTCGTGCGCTCGCTCGCCTCGCCGATGGCCGCCCTCGCGGTCGCTGCAACCGTTTCCGCCCAATCCTCGCCCGACCCGTCCGCGTTCACCGCGGGCATCCTCGAGGTCGACGGGCAGGTGTACCCGTACCGGTTGCTCGAGCCATTGCCCGAACTGCGCGACGTGCCGCGGCCGCTGGTCGTGTTCCTGCACGGGGCCGGCGAACGCGGCGCCGACAACGTGGCGCAGCTGCGTTGGCTGCCGGAGGTGCTCGCCCAACCGGCGAACCGGACCGCGCATCCCTGTTTCGTGCTCGCGGTGCAGTGTCCAACCGCCGCGCGATGGGTCGAAGTGCCATGGGCGGACGCGGCGCCGCAACCGCTCCATGCCGACCCGACGCCGGCCCTGCGCGCCGTGCTGCGGCAGCTCGACGTGCTGGTGGCGCGGCCCGACGTGGATGCCGCGCGGGTCTACCTGACTGGACTGTCGATGGGTGGCTTCGGCGCCTTCGACCTGGTCGCGCGCGCGCCGGAACGCTTCGCCGCGGTGCTCGCGGTGTGCGGTGGCGGCGCGCCGGCCACGGCCGAACGGCTGGTCGACGTTCCGTTCCAGGTGTGGCACGGCGCTGCCGACCGGGTCGTGCCGGTGCAGCGGTCGCGCCTGATGGTCGAGGCCCTGGGGCGCGCGGGTGCTGCGGTCGACTACCACGAACTGCCCGAGGTCGGCCACGATGCGTGGCGGCAGGCCTACGGCCCCGATGGTTTCGCTTGGTTGTTCGGTCACGACCTGCGGCAACAGCGCCGCGGCCCGTTCGTCGAGCCCGCATGCGTGCCGGCGGTCACCACGGCGGTCACGGCCGAGGGTCGGTTCGCAGTGCCGGAACGGCTGCCGCTGCGCGTGGCGGCCTCGCTGCGCGAACACGTCCAGGTGTTGCCCGAACTGCTCGGGTTGCCGGTGGACTGGCTGCCGGAGTCCGATCGAAACAGTGCCGGCCAGCCGGGCGATTGCGTGTTCGCGATCGAGCCGGGCTCGGCCGATGCGTTCACGATCACCGTCGCCGACCGGGTGACGGTCACGGCCCGGGATGCGCAGGCGCTGGCGCGTGCGGCCATCGCCCTGGCGCAACTGGTGCGGGCTGCGGGCGACCGCGGCGTTCCGTGCGGCATGCTTGCGCAGTCCCTGGTCGCCCACGGCAACCGGGTCGTGTTGCCCGAGGGCGCGGCGCGCCTTGGTGCCACGGAACTCGTCGCGCTGCTGCACGAGTGCCGGTGGTTCGGCGTCGACGAAGTCGCGGTCGGGTGGGCCGACGGGACCAGGTTCACCGGCGACGTCGCGGACCGGGCGAAGCGGCTCGGCCTGCGCCTGTGCGCCCGCGAGGAGCCGATGCCGGCCCGCGCGCTGGTGGCGGACGCCGACCTGCAGGGCTGGCTGCGCCTGCCGCGGCCGGAGCCGGCATCGGCACCGTGTGCCTTCTGCCTGCGCGTGCCCGAGGGCATCGACGACGGCGCGGGCATGCTCGAGTACGCGAGGGCACGGTTGCCGGCCGCGAGCGAACGGGCCCATCGCACCGGCGCGCTGTCCGCGGCGAGCCTGCGCAGCCGCGTCGCACGCTTGCGACGGAGCTGACGCACCTTCGGGTCGTGCGGCCTCCGGGCATCGGCTATCGTTCGCCGCGATGGAACGGACCGACGAAGCCCTCGAAGCCGAACTGCGCGCCGGTGACGACGCGGTGATGGCGCCGCTGCTCGAGCGTTACCGCGAGCGCTTGACCCGCATGGTGCATTTTCGGCTGGACCCTCGCCTCGTCGGCCGGCTCGACGCCGAAGACGTGCTGCAGGAGGCCTACCTCGAGGCCGGCAAGCGCCTGCAGGCGTTCCGCGACGACCAGAAGCCGTTCCTGGTGTGGATCCGCCTGATCACGCAACAGACGATGATCGACCTGCACCGCAAGCACCTCGGGGCCAAGATGCGCAACGCCGGCCGCGAGGTCGGTGCGCCGGCCAGCGGCACGATGTCGGGGTTCTTCGTCGGCCACTTCACGTCGCCGAGCGGCGCGGTCATGCGCGAAGAACTGCGCCAGAAGATCGAGCAGGCGCTGGCGGCGATGGACGAGATCGACCGCGAAGTGCTGATGCTGCGGCACTTCGAGGAGCTGTCGAACAAGGAGGCCGCGGACGTGCTCGGCATCCAGGAGAACGCCGCCAGCAACCGCTATGTGCGCGCGCTCGGCCGGTTGAAGGGCTACCTCGGCGACTTCGGCCGGCCATGACGGCGGACGAGGACACCACGGCGCGCGATCCGGTCGACCTGCTGGTCGAGCAGTTCCTGCAATTGCACCGCGCCGGTGGTGGACCATCGGTGGAGACGTTCGCCGCCCGGCATCCCGACCATGCGGCGACGTTGCTCGACTTGCTGCCGACGTTGCTCGCGCTCGAAGGCATGAAGCAGGACAAGGCCTCGTCCGGCAGCGGGCGGCGGCGGGTGTCGATGCCGCACCTCGAACGGCTCGGCGATTTCAGGATCGTGCGGGAGATCGGCCGCGGCGGCATGGGCGTCGTGTTCGAGGCGGTGCAGGAGTCGTTGGGCCGCAAGGTGGCGTTGAAGGTGCTGCCGCAGGCGGGGCTGCTCACGGGCAACCAGCTCGAGCGCTTCCGTCGCGAGGCGCAGATCGCCGCGCAACTGCACCACAGCAACATCGTGCCGGTGTTCGGCAGCGGCGAGAGCGACGGCTACCACTGGTACGCGATGCAGTTCATCGTCGGCGCGAGCCTCGACAGCTGGCGCGCCGAGCAGGCGGCAGCACCCCCGCAGGGCAGCGGGGCCTGGCGGGCCCGGGCCCGCTTCGTCGCCCGCGTCGGCGAGCAGGCCGCCAGCGCGCTGCACTACGCGCACGGGCTCGGCACGCTGCATCGCGACATCAAGCCGGCCAACCTGCTGGTCGAACACCACGACCAGGTGTGGGTCACCGACTTCGGCCTGGCCAAGGCGCTCGAAGCCGAAGGTCTGACGCAGACCGGTGACCTGCTCGGCACGCTGCAGTACATGGCACCGGAGCAATTCGCCGGCAGCTACGACGTGCGCAGCGAGGTCTATGCCCTCGGCGTCACCTTGTACGAACTGCTGGTGTTGCGCCCGGCCTTCCGCGGTTCGACGCGCAGCGAACTGATGGAGCTCATCCGCACGCAGCGGCCCGAACCGCTGCGCCGGGCCTGTCCGGATGTGCCCGAAGACCTCGCGGTCGTGGTCGAAAAGGCGATCGCGCGCGATCCGGCGGATCGTTATGCGGACGCCGCGGCCCTCGCGCGCGACCTGCAGGCGTTCCTCGACGATCGTCCCATCGAAGCGCGGCGGCTGTCGGCGGCGGCGATGCTGTGGCGCTGGTGCCGGCGCAACCGCACGGTCGCCCTGCTGGCGGCGAGCACGTTCGTCGCGGTGCTCGGGGCGGGCATCACCGGGTGGGTCGCGGCGGGCGTCGCCGGCGAGGCGCGCAGTCGCGCGGAACAGGCCGCCAAGGCCGAGCAGGACCAGAAGACGCGCGCCGAGGCGACCCTGGCCAAGGCGCTGGTCGCGTTCGGCGAAGTCTTCGACACGCTGGCCGGCAAGGACCCCGTGCTGGCCTTCGAGGAGGATGCCGACACCGGTGAGCAGACCGTCGTCGCGCGCACGGTCGTCGAACCGCGCGAACTCGAACTGCTCGGCCGCATGCTGTCGTTCTACGGCCAGTTCGCCGCCGAGAACGCCGGCAACCAGGCGCTGCAGATCGAGACCGCGCGCGCGTGGCGGCGGGTCGGTTCGATCCACGCGCGCCTCGGCAAGCCCGAGGATCTCGACGCCGCGCAGGCGGCGTTCCAGCAGTCGCTGGAACGTTACGCGGCGATCGCCGACCGCGACGTGCGGCGCGAACTGGCGGCGGTGCACGTCGAGTTCGGCCAGCTGAAGCTGCGTCGCATGCGGCCGCTCGAGGCCGAGCAGTCGTTCCACAAGGCGCTCGAACTCCTGGCCGCGCTGCCGAATGCCGCCAGCAAGTCGATCCGTGCCGAACGGGCCCGCGTGCATCTCGCCGCGGCCGCGAGCATGGCGCCGCGCAGCAGTGGCGACGGCCCCCGCGGCGGCCAGATGCCGGGCCGTGGTCCCGGCGAGGGCCGGCCCGAGTTCGACCGCGAGCGCATGCGACGCGCGAGTGATCAGGTGCAGTCTGCGGTCGCGCTGGCCGAAGCGCTCCTGGCCGAGGATCCGGAGAGCACCGAGTTCATGGTGTTGCGCGCGCGCACGTTCCTGACCCAGGCGCGCAAGTCGGGGCGCCGCGAACGGCGACCGGAAGCGGACCGTACCAGCGCCGACGCCGAACGGGTGCGTCAACACCGGGCGGCCGTGGACCTGTTGCGTCAAGTGG
>JAEUHV010000567.1 GCA_016794485.1 Planctomycetota bacterium | reverse complement strand
GCATCGTGCCCGGTGCGCACCTGGATCAAGGACCGCGCCAACTCCACCCGGCGCGCGGCGAAGCTGTTGGCCGGCGCACTCGCGGCGAGTTCGGCGGCAACCGCCTCGGCCTCGGCGAAACGTTCGGCAGCCAGCCAGAGGTCGAGTTCGTTGGCGCGCAGGCTCTGCACCTTGTCGGCGCTGCGGGCCGCCTCCGGCAACCGCCCGAACGCCGCCTTGGCCGCCTGCAGGGCCGCGTCCGCAGCGTCGAGCACACCGACCTTGGTACGCAACGCGCAGCGATGCCGGTGGAAGGCGAACACCTGGTCCGGCGTCGCCACCGCCAGGTGCTCACGCTCGAACCGCGCGAAGTGGTTCCAGCCGCGCACCACGTCGTCGTGCACCTGGCACAACTCGAGCAGGCCGACCATGACCTCGCGCTGCAGCCGTTCGCTGCGCTGGCGGGCGTAGAGCGCCTCCAACCGCACGATCGCCTGCTCGCCGTCGCCGAGGGCCGAACGCAGCAGTTCCAGCCGCAGGCTTTGCACGGGACGTTGCGGCCACTGCGGCCCCATGCAGGCGACGAGCACCCGAAACATCGACTGGGCCAGCGGACGGTCGACCTGGCCCCGGAACAGGGCATCGTGCAGACCGCCGCGCACCCGGTCGGCGACCCGCTCGCGCACCACCGTCAGCGAAGCCGCGGCCGGCGAAGTCGCAGTCGCGACCAACCAGGCCAGCCCGGACCCGATCCGCTTGCGGGCCGCGGCGCCGACCTCCGCCGCGGGAGCGGCAGCCCCCGACGCAGCGGGCGCCGGAGGCAGGACGGCGGCCGGTTGGCCACCGCACGCGGCGAGTGCGATGGTCAGCGCGGCTGTCCGGAACGCAGGAACTCGGCGCGATACAGGACCCGGTCCTCTTCGATGCCGGGGATCGACACCTCGACCCGGATCCAATCGCCAAAGAGCGCGCGCTGCTGGGGCTGCCATCGATTGCCGTCGAGAAGGGGCGAGACCTCGACCTCGGCAACGGCACCATCGGCAGTCGGAGTCGAGACCCGGACACGATAGCGGCTCGCCGCCGTGGCCGCCTGCCAGCCGATGGCCGAGTAGCCGGGCTCACACGTGATCGCTTGGGCGTTCAGGCGTTCGTAGCTCGACGCCGGGCCCACACCACCGCCGCCGAACAACAGCTGTCCGGCAGCCGCCAATACCAGCACGGCGGCGACCGCGAGACCAAGCACCCGCAGATGCCAGGGCTGCCGGCGGCGCAATCGCTGCCGCACCAGGGCCACCAGGGCCGCATCGCGCGGCAAGCCGGGTTCTGCCAACGCCGCGCGCTGGTCTGCCGCGAGGCGATCGAGGTTGCCTTGCACGCGCAGCAAGGAAGCCAGCAACTGGGCGAACCTCGGGTCGGCACCGGCGGCGACCACGTCGGGATCGTGCCGGTCGCGAACGCCGATCAGGACGTCGGCGAGCAAGGCTTGCCGACCACGCAGGTCCGGTTCATCGCTACTTGGCATGGGTTCCTCGGCCAGCGCGCTCCAGGCAGGCCCGGAGCAGCTTCAAGGCGCGGTAGTACCTGCTGCGGACGGCGGCGAGGCCGGCCCCCGCGCGCCCGGCCAACGCCGAAAACGACAGCCCCAGGAAGTGTCGGCCGTCGACCAGGATTCGTTCGTTGGCGGCGAGCCGTCCAAGGCATGCACCGAGGTCGGCGTGGTCCGCAGGCTCCGCCGGCTCGGCGGTGGGCGATCCGACGTCGGTCGACTCCAGGCTGCGCAGGCGGACTTCGATCCGGCGGTGACGCCGCGCGGCGTTGCGCACTTCGCCTTCGCAAAACGCGTACACCCAGGACTCGAGCGCCGCCAGACCGCGGTAGCTCGCGAGGCGCTCGATGACCTTGGTGGCGACTTCCTGCTCCAGGTCCGGCAGGTCGGTGGCCGGCAGCATCGGCGCCAAGAGCCTGGCCCTGGCGCGAACGATCGGGCCGATGCAGGTCAACCGTTCGCCCAGGCGGGTCACGGCGGCCACGTCGCCCTGCAGGGCGCTGGCCACCAGGGCGAGGTCGGCCGAGTGCTCCACCAGAGGACGGTCCCCCTCGAGCCGCAGGCGCGGCCGCGCGTCAGCCACGACGCCCCCGAGCGTCGGGCGACCCAGGAACCGGGGCAGTAGGCTCGAATGCGACACACGGGGTGGGTGTCCGCGGCCCCATCGGTTGTGGCAGCCAGTTCAGAAAAACCCGACGCCGGCCGGTTCGATTCGATGCACCATCCTGATCGCGAAACACGCGCGGCAGCCTAACCGCCCGGGCGAGGCACCACGACCGGCCAGATCGCTTGCGGTGCGAGGCCAGCGGCCGCGGTCGCAGTCGCGGTCGCGGTCGCGACCTGACGAAGCATGCACCCGCTACGCCCTACGGCTGCTTGGGCCTGCGCCGACGATGGTCGATCCTGCGGCCTCGTCGCCCGCGCCGCCCACGCCGATGCCCATCGACCCCTCGCTCCGCACCTCGCTTCGCAGCTTCCTGGCCCGCAACTTCCTGCTCAGCGACGGGGAGTTCCCATACGACGACGACGCGTCGTTGCTCGGCGAGGGAGTGGTCGACTCCACCGGCGTGCTCGAACTGATCCTGTTCCTCGAGGAACGGTTCGGCGTGCACGTCACCGACCTCGAGGCGGTGCCGAGAAACCTCGACAGCGTGCGCCGCATCCTCGAGTTCATCGACCGGAAGCGCGGCCCCGTCGCCAACGCCGGCTGAGGGGCCGCCGTGTTGCTGGTCCAGGAGTTCCTCGAGGCGGCCGCCGGACGCACCCCGGACAAGGTCGCGCTCGTGTGCGACGAACGGCGGCACACCCACCGTGAACTCGACGAAGCCGCCAACCGCCTGGCACACACCCTGCGCGCCGGCGGAGTGCGACGCGGCGACCGCGTGGTGCTGTGGGCGGGCAACGGCGTCGAACTCGTCGTCGCGATCTTCGCCGTGCTCAAGGCCGATGCCGTGTTCGTCGTGCTGCACGAGTCCAGCAAGCCCGACCAGGTCGCCTACGTGCTGGACCATTGCGGCGCCACCGCCCTGCTGGCCCCCGCGCGGCGCCTGGCGGAGGTCGAACGCTGGCTCGGTGCCGGCGGTCCGCTCGCCTTCGCCGTGCTGGTCGGCGCGGTGGCGACCACCCTGCCGCCGCGCTGCCTGCCCTTCGACACCGCCGTCGCCGCAGGCGCTGCGACGCGACCGGAACGGCGCGGCATCGACCGCGACCTCGCCTGCCTGGTCTACACCTCGGGCAGCACCGGCGAGCCGAAGGGCGTGATGTGCGCCCACCACCACATGGTGTTCGCGTCGGGATCGATCCTCGCCTACCTCGGGCTCGACGCCGACGACGTGGTGCTGTGCGCGCTGCCGCTCGCGTTCGACTACGGCCTCTACCAGCTGCTGCTGACGTTCCGGGTCGGCGGCCGGCTCGTGCTCGAACGCTCGTTCGCGTATCCGGCCGCCTGCCTCGAACGCATCGCCGCCGAACGCGTCACCGTGCTCCCTGGCGTGCCGACGATGTTCGCGTTGCTGCTCGCGATGGACCTGGCCGCGTTCGACCTGGCCTCGCTGCGCACGCTGACCAACACCGCCGCGGCCCTGCCGCCGGCCCACGTCCGGCAGCTGGCGCGCGCGTTCCCCGGCACCCGGCTGTTCTCGATGTACGGCCTGACCGAGACCAAGCGCACGCTGTGGCTGCCGCCCGAACTGCTCGACGCCCATCCGGGCTCGGTCGGCATCGCGATCCCAGGCACCGAGGTGTGGCTCGAAGACGAGCAGGGCCGGCGGCTCGGCTGTGGCGAGGTCGGCGAACTCGTCGTGCGCGGCGGCCACGTGATGGCCGGCTACTGGAACGACCCGGCGGCGACCGCTGCCCGTTTTCCGCCGGGCCCGCTGCCCGGCGAACGCGTGTGCCGGACAGGCGATCTGTTCCGCCGCGACGCGAACGGTCTGCACTGGTTCGTCGGCCGGCGCGACGACGTGCTGAAGAGCCGCGGCGAGAAGGTCGCCCCGAAGGAGGTCGAAGACGTGCTGCACGACCATCCCGGCGTACAGAGCGCGGCGCTGGTCGGCGTACCGGACGCAGTGCTGGGCACGGCCCTGGTGGCGGTGGTCGTGCGCGCCGACCGGGCGCTGCGGGCGCAGGACGTGCTGCGCCACTGCCGCGAACGCCTGCAAGACTTCAAGGTGCCGCAACGCGTGCACTTCGTCGACTCGCTGCCGCGGTCGGCGAACGGCAAGGTGCTGCGTCAGGCGATCGACGTGCCGCCGGCCGAGTGAGGCATCGGCGCATCGCGCTCCGTCGGCTCCGGATCGAGCGGGGCCTCGAAGCGGTCGAGTTCGCCGGCGAGTTCGTGCAGCGGACGGTCCCACCATTTCTCGGCGAGCAATGCGGCGATGCGTTCCTGCGAGAAGCGGTAGCCGACCACGCGCGCCGGCTGCCCGGTCACGATCGCGAACGGCGGCACGTCGCGGTGCACGACCGCGCCAGCGCCGACCACCGCCCCGTCGCCGATGCGCCGCACCGACGGCAGCACGATCGCGTTGTGGCCGATCCACACGTCGTTGCCGATCTCCAGGCGGGTCGCCGGCAGCGGGCCACGCGCGAGCCCGAAGAACGGGTGGAAGAACAGGCCGCTGGTCGAGCGATGCCGCAGCGGATGGTTGTGCGTGATGGTGCGCGCGGTTTCGGCGATCGAGCAGTAGCGCCCCACCACCGTGCCGGAATCGAGCTGGAACGGCCGCGTCCAGCCGCCGTGCGTGTAGAGACCGACTTCGACGCCGAGCTGTTCGCGGAACAGCCGCCGCAGCGTCACCGAATAGACGCTGCCGCCTTCGAGCTTGTGCAACAGCCAGCGCACGAAGCCCTGCCAGCGCCACGACGGCAGCCAGTAGGCGCGGTAGAGCAACGCACTCAGCACGGGCACGGTGCGCGGCCGGAAACGACGCCTCACGACAGCACCTCGGCACGCCGCGGCGCCTGGTGCAGCCGCCGCGCGTGCTGCCGCTTGCGGGCGAGGTCGGCGAACGCGCGATCGACCGAGCCGGGGTCGAGGCCGAGTTCGGCCGCGACCGCCGTGGCCGGCACGGCGTGTTCGTGCGCCCACAGCAACAGGTCGAGCTGCTGCCACGGCAGCGCGAAGTAGAACTCGGTCTGGGTCTGCGGCAGGCTGTAGGTGTCGGTGCTGGGTTCCGCGGTGCGGATCGACGCCGGCACGCCGAGGTGTTCGGCGAGGGCGTAGACCTGCGCCTTGTAGAGGTGCGCGATCGGCTCGAGGTCGGCGACCGCGTCGCCGCCGCGCACGAAGAACCCGAGGGCGTGTTCGACGCGGTTCGGCGTGCCCACCACCGCGAAATTGCGGCGCTCGGCGGCGTGGTGCAGCAGCAGCATGCGCAGCCGCTGCTTCATGTTCGTCGCCGCGACCAGTTCGAGGTAGCTGTCGAGCGGCAGGCGCGCGCGCTGCAGGGCGCCATCGGCGCGTTCGACGACGAGGTCGAACAGGTTGGCGCGATCGCGTTCGAGCAGACCGTCGGCGATCGCGATCTTGTAGCGCTGGCCAGGCTCCCAGTCGGGGAACACCCGCCGGATCGCCGCATCGCGCGCCCGGTAGCCGCCGAGCGCCTGTTGCGCTGCCTGGATGTCCTGTTCGTGCAGTGCCACGCCGAACGTGGCGCACAGTTCGCGCGCCCGCGCCGCCGCGACTGGCGACGAGTTCTGGCCGGGGAGCCACAAGGCCTCGACCCGCGGGGCGCCGAGCGCGTGCACCGCCAACGCCAGGCAAACCGCCGAGTCGACGCCCCCGCTGGTCGCGACGCAGGCCCCACGCCGCTGCAGGTCGCGCGCGATCGTCGTGCGCAACCACGTCTGCAGCCTGGTGGCGGTGTCGGCGGGATCGAGGGCCAGGACCGCGCGCGAGAACGGCGGCAACGCGGAGGTTCCAGGATCAGTCGTGGTCATCGGAGTGTGGCGGCAGTCGTGGTGGTCGCGTCGTGGCAGACGGTCGGGGCCTGCCGGTCGAGGTCCCGCAGCCCCTGTTGCACATGGGCGGCGAATCCGGCGCCGAACGACGCGAGCAGCGCCTGCAGGGTCACGACGGCAGTGAGCGCCATCGCCTCGCGTTCGGAAGCGTCGCGGCCTGCACTGCGGCGGGTCTTGTCGAGCAGGGCCAGCACCGCCGGCACGTCGAACAGGCCGCTGTCCGCGAGCCGGGCCGGAGCGAGCAACTCGCCGACCTGGTCGTCCCTGCCCGGAGCCAGCAGCGCCGCCGCCGTCGGCGCGCGGTACGGGTGCTTCGGCCGCTGCGCGACGTCGGCAGGCAGCAGGTCGCGCGCCAGTTCGCGCAACACGACCTTCGTGTGCAGGCCGCGCATCTTGCGCCGGTCGGACAAGCGCAGGCAGTCGTCGACGACTTCGGGATCGAGGAACGGGTAACGCACTTCGACGCCATTGCCGAGCGCCACGCGGTCGCCCTGGCTGCTCAGCAGGTACGGCGCGAAGAACGTCTGGATCTCCAGCAGCTGGGCCCGGGCCAGCGGCGTCCGTGCGAAGAAGCCGGCGGGCAGCTCGGCGGCGAGTTCGGCGTCGGCGGCCCAGGTCGCGGCGCGCACGTCGGGGGCCAGGAAGCGCGCGGTCCAGGCGCCGTTCGCCCACCGAAGTCGGTGCGAGTAGTACGGATCCGCCGTCGCCTGCAGGTCACGGCCGAAGAACGCCTGCCACATCGGCGACCGACGCGACCCGGCACTGCCGACGAAGTCGTGCACGCGCGCGAACAAGGCCGGACGCGCCGTCGACGCCGGCTGCCGCGCCCAGAACCGGCGGACCCGATCCTCCTGGAACACGCTGTAGCCGCCGAGCAGCTCGTCGGCGCCTTCCCCGGTCAGCACCGCCTTGATGCCGGCCCGCCGCACCGCGCGCGCCAGCAGGAACATCGGCACCGGGGCCGTGCGCAGCAGGGGCGTCTCGCAGTGCCAGACCACCGCCGGCAGGTGTTCGCGCACATCGGCATCGCTGCAGTGGACCTCGCGATGGTCGGTACCCAACGCGGCGACCACCCGCTGCTGGGCCGCACCTTCGTCGAACGCCGGATCGTCGAAACGCAGCGCGAACGTCTCGAGGTCGGGCCGGTGACGGACGGCGAGTGCTGCGACCACCGCCGAGTCGATGCCGCCGCTGACGTAGCAACCGACCGGCACGTCGGCCGCGAGCCGCCGTTGCACCGCGGTGTCGAGTTCGCCACGCACGCGTGCCGCCGCGTCAGCCAGTGCGGCGGGTTCCGTGTCGGGCACGAAGTCGGGCTGCCAGTAGCGCTGCCGACGCTGCCGCAGGTCCGCCTCGATGCACACGGCTTCGCCCGGCCGCACGCTCTCCACGCCGGCGAACACCGACGCCGGGGCCGGCACCGCCCAATGCGTGAACGCCTGCACCAGGCGCTCGGGTGCGAGCGGCGGCACGCGCCCGTCGACCGCGAACAGCGCCTTCTGTTCCGACGCGAACAGCACGCGGTCCGGCCGCGCCAGGAACCACAAGGGCAGGATCCCGAGCCGGTCGCGCGCGAGCCACAGGCGGCGCCGGCGCCGATCCCACACCGCAACGGCGAACTGGCCGTCGAGCCGCGCGAACGCGCCTTCACCCCACTGCTCGAACGCGTGCGCGACGACCTCGATGTCGCTGCGGGTGCGCATGCGATGGCCGCACGCTTCGAGCTCGGCGCGCAGTTCCGCATGCCGGAAGATCTCGCCGTTGCCGACGACCCAGACACTTTCGTCTTCGTTGGCGAGCGGTTGATGGCCAAAGGCGAGGTCGAGCAGGGCGAGGCGCGTGTGCGCCAGGCCTACCTGCGGGTCGCGGTAGAACCCGTGCCCATCGGGTCCACGATGGTGCAGCAACGCCGCCATGCGCCGCAGTTCCTCGAACTGCGGCGGCGACGACGAACGGTCCACCAGGATGCCGGCGATGCCACACATTGCGTTGTCGCCACGGAACGAGGTCGGTGGCGCAGGATCCCGATAGGGCACGCGACGTGACCTCCACATGGGCCTTCGGACGAACGAGCAGGCAATCGGCGCAGGGCGCTACGAACCTCGGCGTAGCCGAGGCCGGAATCCGGCGACCACGTCGCCGAGGAACGTCGCCAACCGACCCGCGAGCGCGCGCCGTTCGCAGGCCGCGAGCCACGGTGGCATCGCCGCACCGCGGAACTCGCCGCGGCGCCACGCCGCGTGCAGCCGTTCGAGCTGGAAGGCCAGGCCCGGCGCGTCGCACGGGTCGGCGACGAATGCCCGCGGGGACGCGGCGACGAAATCGCGTGCATCGCCCGGCGGCAGTCCGGCCAGGATCGGCCGGCCCGACGCCAGGTACTCGTAGGTCTTGCCCGGCACGATGCGCGACCGCGCCCCCGGCGAGAGCCCGTGCAACGTCAGGAACAGCGCATCCGCCGCGCGCAGTTCGGCGAGCAACGTCGCGTGCGGCCGGTACGGCACCAGCTCGACCGCGTCGGCGACACCGGACTCGGCGACACAGCGTTGCAGCGCGGCGTCGACCATGCCGACACACCGCAGCCGCACCTCGCGCCCAGCCGCGCTGCCGTTCGCGCGCAGCGAAGCGAGGGCTGCCAACAACGGCTGCGGCGTGCGGCCCGCCGGTGCGATGCTCTCGGCCGACCATCGCAGCCAACCGAGCCAGCGTCGCAGCGGCCGTTCGTGCGCGTACAGCTCGCCGCACAGGAACGTGCCGGCGTGCAACAGCGTCAACTTCGGTCCCGGCTCGACCAGCGGGGCCGGCGGCGCGAACTCGGCGGCGTCCCAACCGTTCGTGATGGCCACCACCCGTTCGGCCGGCAACCACGGCGCCTCGCGGCGGAACAGCCCGACGCATTCGGGCGTGTTGACGACGAGGCCGGCGCAGCCGCGCAGACGACGCCGCATGCGGGCCCGGGCGCGCCGACCGTGCCACCAGGTGCGGTGGCTCTGCACCCCGTCGAGCGCCCACGGATCGCGCAGGTCGAACACCACCGGCACGTCGTGCCGCTCGCCGAGTTCGAGCGCGGGGTCGGCCAGTTCGAACGGCGACATCGTCGCCAGCACGACGTCGTGGCGCTCGGCTCGCAACAATGCAGAGCCCGTCCCGACCATCGCCGACGCAACGGCGACCGGGCCGGCGGCCGCGGCGGGCGTCCGCGCGATGCGGCACCCGGGCTCGAGAGCCGCGAGCGGAGCAGGGTCGGCCGGGTCGTAGATTCCACGCGCCGCAGGCGGGTGCCGGGTCAGGACGGTGACGTCGACACCGTGCGCCGGCAGATGGCGCGCGAACGCGATCGGCCGCTGGGCACCGGGGCCACCGTCCGGAGGGAAGTAGTAGGCGAGCAGCAGGGCACGCACGCGACGACAAGGTAGGCCCTGCCCAGCGGCGCCCCCATGCGCACCTCGGCGGAGTCCGGCCACCCGTTCCCTGCCAAAGGGTCGCTCAGGTGCCGAGTCCGATCTGCAGCCCGTTGCTGGCATCGAACGAGCCGAGCAGCGGCCCGCTCGGCACCAGCACCGCCCACTGGAAGAACAGGTTGGCGCCGACCAGCAGCGGGTCGTTGGGAATCGGCAGCGCGTAGGTCGCGTGGCCGGTGGGGTCGGTCAAGGGGCTTCCCGCGATGAAGAACGGCAGGTCGAGCAACAGGCGGCACGGGAACAACGGGATGTTGTTCGACGCGTAGCTCATGGCCAGGAACGCGAACGAGCTCGGCGTCGCACCCGTCACCGTCAGCGCGAACCCGGCGTTGCCGAGGATGGGCAACCCGTTCGCCGCGCCGGTCGGTGCCGTCGCGAACGAACAGCCGGATCCGTACGGCAACACGAACGCGACGCCTTCGGCCGACGCGTCGTAGACCCACGGTTCACTGCCGTTGATGCCGTCGTCGCACGCGAAGTACACCCGGCTGCCGGTGGCGAAGAACTGCTCGAGGCGCACGGCGCCGTAGCCGATGCCGCCGAAGTTGGTCACCCGCCGCGTGTTCACCGCCGTGCCGTCCGAACGCCACAGCTGCAGCCCGCGCAGAGCGTCGGTCGCGCCGAACAAGAGTTGGGTGCCACCGGCGGCGGCGACCAACGTGCCCCCCACGGGCGCCGATTCGGCCCCCGGCATCAGGTCCGCGACCAGGTGGCAGCCGGCCGGCGTGCCATCGGTGAACCACAGCTCGGTGCCAGCACCGGTCAAGTCGTCGTGCAGATAGAACAGCCCGTTCGAGCACGCGGTCAGGTCGGTGTACGGCACCGGGCGACCGAACGCGTTCGCCGTGACCACCTGGGTGCCGGCGGACGTGCCGTCGCTCGTCCAGATCTCCCGCTGGCCCGCGACCTGGGCGGTGAAGAACACGCGGTTGCCCGCGGGCGTCATCGCGGTCGGGAACGATCCGACGATTCCGGGCGCGATGTCGCGCACGAGGAACGTGCCGGCCGCCGTGCCGTCGCTGGACCAGAGTTCCTGGCCCTGCCCCGTCACGGTGGCGAAGAACAACACGCGGTTGCCCAGCGGCGCGAAGCCGGTGGGCGACGACGACGCAGCACCCGGATTGACGTCGAGCACAAGCACGGTGCCGGCCGCGGTACCGTCGGTGGCCCAGAGTTCGACCCCGGTGGCGCCGTCGTTGGCGGCGAAGAACGTCACACCTCCCGCGGTGCAGAAGCTCTCGACCAGGAAGGCGACGCCGTCGGCACTGCCCGGCCGGATGTCGCGCAGCTGGAACGTGCCGACCGCGGTGCCGTCGCTGATCCACGGTTCGCGGCCGTTCGCCGACGAGCCCGCGAACACGACCTTGGTGCCGTTCGCCGCCATGCCGCGTGGCGTCACCGCGGGCGACAGGTTGGTCACCTGCACCGTCGCCACGCCGTTGCTGCGGAACAGTTCGATGCCGTGCTGGAACAGGTCCCCGGCGAAGAACACTTCGCCGTTGCACGCGACGGAGTGGTACGGGTTCGACCCGAACGATCCCGGCTGCACGTCGGCGAGCACCGTGGTCCCGGCGGGCGTGCCGTCGGTGAGGTGTGGTTCGATGCCGAGGCTGTCGTGGCCGGAGCAGAAGTAGACCTGGCCGGCGAGGTCCAGGAAATCGTACGGGTTCGAGCTCGCGTACGGCCGGTTGACGTCCTCGAGCAGCATCGTGCCACCGAGCGTGCCGTCGGTGATCACCGGCTCGCCGCCGGCACCGCCGAACAGCGACGTGCACAGCAGCCTGCCGGCGAACGGCATCAGCGCGCGGCCGAAGAACGCGCCGTTGCCGGGCACGAGGTCGGCCACCAGCGCCGTGCCGGCCGGCGTGCCGTCGGTGCGGTACAGCTCGTCGCCGACCCCCGTACCGGCGGCGCTGAACCAGACTTCGCCCGCGTACGGCACGAACGACGTCGGGTTCGAATTGCCGGTGCCGACCTGCAGGTCGGCGAGTTGCACGGTGCCGAGCGTGGTGCCGTCGGTCGCGAACGGCTCGCGCCCCTGGACACCACTCGCTGCGAACACCACCTTGCCGTTCGCCGCGAGGAACCCATCGGGCGAACTGCTGGCGCTGCCGGCCGCGAGGTCGGCCACCAGCGAGGTGCCGGCCACCGTGCCGTCGGTGCGGTAGAGCTCGCGACCGATCCCGGTGCCGTCGGCGGAGAACAACGCCAGTCCGCCGAGCACGGTGAACGACTGCGGCAGCGACCCGGCGGCCGACGTCTGCAGGTCGGCGAGCTGGAAGGTGCCCGCCGCGGTGCCATCGCTGACCCACGGTTCGTCACCGGTGCCGGTGTCGGCACCGAACAACAACCGGTTGCCGAACGCCGCGAACGACGAGAAGACCGTACTGCCGACGGCGGTCAGGTCGGCGACCATCTGCGTACCGGCCGCCGTACCGTCGCTGCGCCACAGTTCGTTGCCCGCCGTGCCGACGCTGGCGACGAAGTAGAGCGTGCTGCCGACGACGGTGAGTCGGGTCGGCAACGAGCTGCCGCCGGCGTTGGCGAGGTTCGCGACCAACGTGGTGCCGGCCGCCGTGCCGTCCGAACGCCACAACTCGGTGCCGTTCACGCCGTCGTGGGCGCCGAAGTACACGAAGCCGTTCATGGCCGCGAGATGGTCGGGGGAACTGCCCACGCTGCCGACGCGGATGTCCTTCACCAGCACGGTGCCGGCGTTGGTGCCGTCGGTCTTCCACAACTCGCGCCCGAGGCCGGGCACTTCGGCCGCGAACAAGACGACCGGGCCGAGCACCACGAAGTCGTCCGGGCTGCTGCTGCCGTCGGGCAACAGGTCGCGCAGGATCGTGGTCCCGCCGAACATGCCGTCGGTCACCCACGGCTCGATGCCGTGGCCGCTGGACGCCCGGAACACCGCCTTCTGCCCGACGACGTGGAAGGCCGGCACGTTGCTGCCGGCCTGCGCCGGGGACGTGGCGATCAGGTTGGCCACCAGGTTCTGGGCGGCGGTCGACCCGGCGAGGCCGAGGGCGACGAGGGCGACGAGGGCGGGGCTGCGCATGGTCGGGAGAACTCCAGTCGACCAGACGGAGTCGGGTTCCGCCGACCGTCAGGAATCCGGCCCGTCCGCGAACTGGACGCGATTCCGGGCCGGACGTGCGCGACCCGCGCGCAGCATGGGTGCCTCGACGCGAGCTCGCCGCAAGGCTTCACGGCGGCCAAGGCACGCGGGCTCGGCACGTGCGCCCGCGCCACCTTGCCGCCGAGAAGGCCGCGCGTTCAGCTTCCGCGCATGTCGAAGGACACCTCGCTCGCCGGCCGCGCCGTGCTCGCGGTCGCGTTGATGATCGGTTTCTACGTGCTGGCCATCGGCCTGTGTGCCGGCCTCGCGGGGCTGCTGTGGATCGACTTGCACGAAGGCCGCTCGGTGCATCCCAAGCTCTGGGTGTGTTCGCGATCGTCACGATCGGCGTCGTGCTGTGGAGCATCTTCCCGCGCGCCGCGAAGTTCCCCGACCCTGGCATCCGCCTCGACGAGAAGGACCAGCCGCAACTGTGGCAGCTGGTCCGCAAGGTCGCGCAGCAGGCGGGCCAACAACCGCCGCGCGACCTGTTCCTGGTCGGCGACATCAACGCATTCGTGGCCGAACGCGGCAGCCGCATGGGTTTCGGCGGCACCCGCGTGATGGGCATCGGCCTGCCGCTGCTGCAGGTGCTCACCGTGCCGCAGCTGCAGAGCGTCGTCGCGCACGAGTTCGGCCACTTCCACGGCGGCGACACCCGGCTCGGCCCGCTGATCTGGCGCACGCGCGACTCGATCGGCCGCACCATCGTCAACTTCCAGAAGACCGAGTCGCTGCTGAGCAAGCCGTTCGAGTGGTACGGCAACCTGTTCCTGCGCGTGACGTTCGCGATCTCGCGCGCGCAGGAGTTCGCCGCCGACGCGCTGTCGGTGCGCTTGTGCGGCAAGCAACCCGTGCAGAGCGCGCTGCGGCGCGTCAACGAAACGGGGCCGCTGTTCGACCACTACCTGCAGACCGAGTTCCTGCCGGTGCTAAACCGCAAGCTGCGCCCACCGCTGGCGGCGGGCTTCGGCACCTACCTCGCATCGCCCGGCATCCGCGACCTCCAGGTCAAGGTCGGTGAAGAGGCGATGCAGGCGAAGGGCAATCCGTACGACAGCCACCCGCCCCTGCAGGAACGGCTGGCAGCGGCGGCCGCGGTCGACGGTGCCGGCAACGGCCCCGCCGACGGCCCGGTCGCCGTGACTCTGCTGCGCGACGTCGACGCCGTCGAGGCACGCCTGCTCGCGTTCCTCACCGAGGCCGACGAAGTGGCGAAGCTGCCGCGGGCCCAATGGCAGGAGGTGCTGGTGCCGACGGTGGTCGAGAACTGGGCCAGGATCGCCAGGGAACACGGCCGCAAGCTGCCGGCGATGCGCGTCGCCGACTTCGCAGTGCCGCGCGACCGCCTCGACGAACTCGCGCGGAAGATCGACCCGAAGATCCCGGCCGTCGAACGGCCCGCCGCCGCGGGCTGGTTGCTCGGCGTGCTGCTCGGCAGCGCGCTGCTGCGCGCCGGTTGGACGGTCGTCACCGGACTCGGCGAACCGGTGCACGTCGTGCTCGGCGACGCCCGGCTCGAACCAACGGCGCTCGGCCGGCAACTCGCCGAAGGCAAGCTCGACGCGACGGCGTTCGCGACGACGTGCAGCCAGCTCGGCATCGGCGACCTCGTGTTGGCGGGGCCGGACCTGCCGATCGGCTGACGGCGTCGGCGGTCAGTTGCCGAAGTCGAGCGCGACCGACGTTCCCGACTGCAACGTGAACTCGCGGGAATGCACGGCATTGCCGACGCGCCACACGCCGAGCCACGATCCCTGCGGCAGGCGCAGGCCTTGGCAGCCGACGAACTGCCCACCCGCGCCGACGTCGACCGAATCGAGCCGGCGGTACAGCTCGACCGCGCCACGCGCCGCATCGGCCGGAATCTCGACGATGGCCGGTGCTGGCAGGACGACGGTGCCGAGATCGACGCAACCGACGCCGTCGAGCCAATGCTCGCCGAGGTCGCTGTGGCCGCCGTGCGCGTCGAGCACTTCGAAGCGGTAGAAGCCCGCCGCCAGACCCGCCAGATGGAAGTGACCTTCCTTGGCACGCGCCGCGAACGTGCCGCGCCCCGATTCGCGCTGCCACACGCGCAGCTCGGCCGCTTCGCCAGCCAGTTCGATCCCGCACCGCACCTCGGCACGCACACTGCCGTCGGTCGCCGGGCGCAACTTCAGGTCGAAGACGATGTCGCCGGAGTCCGGCAACACGTTCGGCTCGATCGCGAGCGGCAGCAGGCGCGTCGACTGGCCCCACAACAAGAGGCGCCCCGGTCCTGGCGCCAGGTTGGCGAACGCGAAGCTGCCGTCCGGAGCCACTTCGGCAACGTCGCCGACGGCACCGTCGACTTCGTACTCGACGCGCGCGCCGGCCAGCACACCGTCGGGCCCGAACGCGCGGCCGCGCAACGTGCGCCCCGTCTGCAGCAGGCAGTCGACGTGGTCGCGC
>JAEUHV010000543.1 GCA_016794485.1 Planctomycetota bacterium | reverse complement strand
GCGGTGCTGCGGTGGCACAACGGCGCGTCGTCGACCCTCGGGCCGGCGGACGTCTGCCATGTCCGGCACCTCGCCGTCGACGGCAACGGCGACGTGTGGGCCGGTGGCACGTTCGCCAGCATCGGCGGCGTCGCGGCCAATCACCTCGCCCGCTGGGATGGGGTGCTATGGCACGCGGTGGGCTGGAACGGCGGCGAGGTGAAGGCCCTGCACATCCATGGCGGCAACGACGTGTATGGGGTCGACGAAGTGCTGGTCGGCGGCACCATCCAAACACGCGTGCGGCGCCAGGTGGGCGGGGCCTGGTCCGCGTTCGGGCCCCTGCTGGCGGGTGTCGCGGCCTCGTTGGCGACGCGGGCCAACGGCGAGGTCTGGCTCGGCCTCGCGTTTCCTCCGATCGGCGCGGAGCACGGCATCGTGCGCGGCACCGGCGGCGCGTGGCTGCCGGCCGGCGCGTTCCGACGCGCGCATTACGAGCCGACCAACGGCGTGAACCACCTGCGCTGCCTGTCCTCGGGCGAGATGCTCGGCGGCGGTGCGTTCGTCACGGTCGACGACGTCGGTGCCTGCGGCGCCGCCGTGCACGACGGTGCGGCGTGGCACGCCGTGGTCTCGGGCACGAACGAGCCGGTGCGCCGGTTCGTCGCGGGTGGCCCCGGCGAGGTCTTCGTCGCCGGCTGGTTCCGCCAGATCGACGGGGTCGCGGCGAACCACGTCGCGCGTTGGCACAACGGCACCTTTGCGGCCTTGGCGAGCGGCACCGATGGCCCCTGTGACGCGATCCTGCGCCGCAGCAACGGCGACCTCGTCGTCGGCGGCAGTTTCAGCACGGCCGGTGGGGTCGCAGCGTCGCGCGTCGCCATCTGGAACGGCACGGCGTGGGCGCCGCTCGGGGCCGGGCTCACCGGAACCGTCGAGGTCTTGGCCGAGTTCGACGGCGTGTTGTTCGCTGCCGGCTCCGGCGTTGCGCCCATCGGTGGTGGCAGCCCCGGGGTCTGTGCGTTCGTCGGTGGCGGCTGGCTTGCCGTAGCCCCGCGGCCGGGGAACGTCACGGCGCTGCTGCGGCGCGGCAACGGCGAACTGTGGCTGGCCGGCGGTGCCGTGCCAGGTCCTGGCGGATGGGCCGGTGTGCAGCGCTGGAACGGTGCCGCGTGGCAGGACGTCACCGGGTTGCCGTCGTCGATGCACGGCTACTGCTTCACCGAAGCGGGCAACGGCGACGTCTACGTCGGCGGCTTCGACAACTACCAACACCCAGTGTGGCAGTGGTCGGGTGGCACCTGGACCGAGGTCGGCAGCGGCCTCGGTGGCTCGATCTCGGCGCTGCATGCCTTGCCCGACGGTCGCTTGCTGGCCTTTGGCGGCGCGACGTTGGGTGGGCCGGGTGGACTATCGTCGGCGTGTGTCGCGTGGGATGGGGTCGCGTGGTCGCCGTGGGGCACCTCGGGCACGAACGGCGTGGCGACGTTCCTGCACGACCATCGCGAGCTGTGGTTGGCAGGGCCGGTGTCGTCGTGGAACGGCACCTTCACCGGCCATTTCGCGCGCGTGCTGGCGGACTGTCCGGCTTTGGTCGCGACGTATGGCTCGGGATGCAGCGTGGGGGGTGGCGCGAACTTCGCCGTGCAGTCGGAGGCCGCCGCGTGGCTCGGCGGCTCGCTGCGCACGGTGGCCTCCGGCCTTGCCACGAACGCGCCCGCATTCGGGATCTACGGTACGTTGCCGCTCGCCGTTCCGCTCGCTGCCGTGGTGCCGTGGGCGACACCTGGCTGTTCGCTGCTGCTGCAACCGTTCGTGCTCATCCCCGGCACGCCGACCGCGACCGGAACGGCGTTCGCCGTCGCGATCCCCGCCAATCCCGCGTTGGTCGGGTTGCCGCTCTACCACCAGGCGCTCGCCCTGGTGGCGTCCGGCAGCGGCCTTGCCGGGGTCACGTCGAACGGCCTGCACTGCACGCTCGGCGACTGGTGACGTCACTCGCGCGGCAGCACCACCTGCAGCGGGGGCGTGGCTTCGGTACCGACGCACACGCGCACGAGAGCACTGCGTCGCCCCTCGGCGGACAGCACCACTACGTGGGGGCCGGGTTCCAACCCGGTCAGTTCGTTCCGAGGTAGCTGCTCGGCAACGCCGAGTCGATGGTGTCGCATTCGGGAACGCGGCAGGCAGCAAGACCGAGCAGCATCGCCACGGGGAGCGCCAGCCAGCGGCCAATGCCGATTGCGGGCATGCAGAGAGCCATGCTGCGAAGGCGCGGTCCCCGCGATGGTCCCCCAACCCCACGGGCGCGATTCCCGACCAGCCCGTCGGTTCGCGCGGATCTGTCGCGATTATGCCAGGGGCGGAATGCGGCAGGGTCGCGTGGTAGACCACGCGCTCCCTGCACCCCATCCAGGAGTTTCCCGTGCGCCATCTGCTGCTCAGCACTTCCGCCGTCCTCGCCTGCGCCGTCACCGCCGCAGCGCAGTTCCCGTGCTACGAGACCAACCTCGGCACCAACCTCACCCTCGGCGACGACCAGGTCGCCGCCAACCTGCCGCTCGGCTTTTCGTTCCCGCAGCCGGGTGGCGGCACGACCGCCACGATCGAGGCCAGCAGCAACGGCTTCATCTGGCTCGGCGCGAACGGCAATCCGCGTTGCTGCAACGGCGAGGCGAACAAGCTGCTCGTACAAGCCCCGAGCATCTGCCCGTTCTGGACCGACCTCAATCCGGCGGCCGCGGGCCCGAACGGCGGCGTGTTCTTCAACGCGTTCCCCGCTGCCGGCAGCGCGCCGGCCCGCGCGGTGGTCACCTGGAAGGACGTGCCGGAGTTCGGCCAGTTGAACCTGCTGACGTTCCAGGTGCAGATCGATTCGACCGGCGCGATGTTCTTCTACTACGGCCCCGGCCTCGCGATGTCGAACCGCACGGCCCTGGTCGGCTTCAGCGAAGGCAATGCCAATCCCGGCGGCAGTGCTTCGTGGAACAGCGTCGACTTCGCTTTCACCACGCCGCCGATCGACACCTTCACCAATCCGACCGCGTTCGAGGAGATGCCGCCGTGGGCCGTCGACCTCGCCGACCGCACGCTGCTGATCGCGCCGAACGGCCAGGGCGGATACCTGGTGTCGACCCCGCCGAACTGCCTCCCTGCCGCCTGGTCGACCTACGGTGCGGGGTGCCCGCGTGAGCCGGTGTTCTACGAGCTGTTCCAGAGCCCGAACACGATCGACCTGTCGAACACTGCGTTCCTGGCCTCGCCGAACGGCAGCGGCGGCTGGACGGTGGTGCCGACCGTAGGCTTCTACACGCCGACCTCGGCGCCGATCCAGACCGGCGACGACTACGTCACCGGGCCGTTCGCGTTGCCGGTGCCGTGGAGCTGGAGCGGCGGCGTCACGAGCTCGATCGACGTCAGCAGCAACGGCTTCGTCTGGCTGCAGAGCGGCAACTTCAATTCGCGTTGCTGCAACGGCAGCCCGTTCGGCCTGCTGAACGACCCGGCGTCGATCTGCGGCCACTGGATGGACCTCAATCCCGCGTCGGGTGGCTCCGTGCACGTCGACGTCGATCCGAACTCGCTGGAAGTGCACGTCACCTGGATGAACGTGCCCGAGTACGGCACCAGCGGCACGTCGAACACGTTCCAGATCTCGCTGTTCCCGACCGGCGACTTCCGCATCAGCTTCCAGGGCGTGCAGGGCCAGTTCCACGACTCGTTGACCGGCTTCTCGCCGGGTGCGGTCGCCGGGGATCCGGGCTCGATCGACCTGTCGACGGTGATCCCGTTCGACACCGGCGCCGGCGGCACGCCGCTGCGGCTCGACGCCACGGCCGGGGCGCGGCCGCAGATCGGTACCACGTTCAGCATGGACCTGCTCAATGCACCGGCCAGCTCGGTGGTCGGGTTCATGGTGCTGGGCCTCGGGCAGGTGCAGCCGGGCCTGGACCTGACGCCGTTCGGCATGCCGGGCTGCTCGTTGTTCGCGACGCTCGACGTGGTCCAGGCGTTCCCGCTGGTGCCGACGCCGCAATTCACCTGGGCGCTGCCGAACAACTCGGCGCTGGTCGGGTTGCAGGTCTACGCGCAAGGTGCGGCGCTGGCGCTGGGCATGAACGCGCTCGGGCTCGTGGTCAGCAACGGCGGCGTGTTGTCGATCGGCATTTGAGCGGAGCCGCGAACACCCGCGACCGCACCATGGCAGCGGCCCAAGGCCCCGGCTAGCCTGTCGCCACGCATGGTGCACGTCGTCTTCGCCATTCCGTTCGCGATGGAGAACACCCTGCGATTCGCCCGCGCCGCGGCTTCGTTGCCCGGCGTGCGGTTGTCGGTGGTGTCGCAGGACCAGCCCGAGAAGTTCCCGGCCGACTTCCGCGCGCAGATCGTCGACTTCGAACTCGTGCGCGACGCGCTGGTCGCGGACCAGCTCGCTGCCGGTGTGCAGACCCTCGCGGCGCGGCAAGGGCCGGTCGAGCGGTTGCTCGGCGTGCTCGAACCGCTGCAGGAACCGATGGCGGCGGTGCGCGAACGGTTGCGCATCCGCGGCATGGATGCGCCGACGGCCCGCAACTTCCGCGACAAGGCGCACATGAAGGAAGTGTTCCGTGCGCACGACCTGCCGTGCGCGCGGCACGAACTGTGCGCCAACGTCGAGCAGGCACGAGCGTTCGCGTCGCGGGTCGGGTTTCCGTTGGTCGGCAAGCCGCCGGCCGGGGCGGGCTCGAAGGCGACCGCACGCTGCGACGATCTGCCGAGCCTGCTCGCGTTCCTGCAGCAGACCCGACCGGCGCCGGGCCGCGAAGTGTTGCTCGAGGAGTTCGTGCTCGGTCGCGAGTTCTCGTTCGACACCGCGACGCTGCACGGCCAGCACGTGTTCCACAACGTCTGCTGCTACTACCCCACGCCGCTCGAGGTGATGGAGAACCCGTGGATCCAGTGGGCGGTCGTGCTGCCGCAGCAGATCGACGGGCCGGAGTTCGCCGACATCCACCGGGTCGGGCCGCGCGCGTTGGCGGCGCTGGGCATGTGGACCGGCATGAGCCACATGGAGTGGTTCCGCCGCAGCAACGGTTCGATCGCGATCGGCGAAGTCGCGGCGCGGCCGCCGGGCGCGCAGTTCATGACCTTGATGAGCCACGTCACCGGCGTCGACCTGTACCGCGCGTTCGCCGAGCTCATGGTGTTCGAGACCTGGACGCCGCTGCAACGGCGGGCGGCCGCCGGCTGTGCCTACCTGCGCGGCCAGGGCGCCACGGGCAAGCCCGGCGCCGTCGTGCGGGCGCTGCACGGCGTCGACGCGGTGCAGCGCGAACTCGGCGACCTGGTCGTCGAAGCGCGTCTGCCGGTCCTCGGCAAGCCGCCGAACTCGAGCTACGAAGGCGACGGCTTCGTGATCGTCCGCCATCCCGATACGCGGGTGGTCACCCAGGCGGTGCAGCACGTGGTCGCCAACGTGCGCGTCGAACTCGCCTGATCGCCGCCTTCTCCCGTCCGCATCCGTATCCGCATTCCGTTCCCGTCCGCCCTACGCACGAGCCATGCACGTCGTCTACCTGAGTCCTGGGTTTCCCGCCGAGATGCCGTTGTTCGTGCGTGGACTGGCGCAGATCGGTGCCAAGGTCCTCGGCGTCGGCGACCAGCCCGCCGGTGCGCTGGCGCCTGAGGTGCGCGAGGCACTGAGCGACTACCTGCAGGTGTCGTCGTTCGGCGACGAAGCCAGGGCCGTCGAGGAGGTTCGCACCTGGTTGCGCGGCCGCAACGTCGACCGCGTCGAGTGCCTGTGGGAACGGCTGATGTACCTGGCGGCGCGATTGCGCGAGACGTTCGGCCTGCCGGGCATGTCGCGCGCGCAGACCGCGATCTTCCGCGACAAGGAAGCGATGAAGCAGGCGGTCGAGAAGGCCGGCCTGCGGGTGCCGCGGCATGGTCGCGCGCGTTCGACGGCGGAGGCGTGGGCGGCGGTCGAGCGCTGCGGCTTCCCGGCGATCGTGAAGCCGATCGACGGGGCGGGCAGCAAGGACACCTACCGTTGCAACGACAAGGCCGAGTTCGAGGTCGCGTTGGCGAAGGTGCGGCACATCGAGGAACTGTCGGTCGAGGAGTTCATCGAAGGCGAGGAGCTGACCTACGACACCGTGTGCGCCGACGGCCGCATCCTGTTCGAGAACGTCGCGTGGTACCGGCCGAAGCCGATGATCCTGGCGCAGAACCCCTGGATCTCGATGCAGAACATCGTCCTGCGCGACCTCACCCAGGAGATGCCGCGTCCGGGCGTACAGTTGGGCCACGGCGTGTTGCAGGCGCTCGGCTTCCAGACCGGGTTCACGCACATGGAGTGGTTCCGGACACCGAAGGGCGAGGCCGTGTTCGGCGAGATCGGCGGCCGGCCGCCGGGCGCGCGCCTCGTGCACGCGATGAACTACTCGTGCGACATCGACTTGTTCCGTGGTTGGGCCGAAGCGGCGTGCCATGGGCGTTTGAGCCAGGACACCGGCAAGAAGTACAACGCCGCGATGATCTTCAAGCGGGCCCAGGGCGACGGCATCGTGCGCGAGCACCGCGGGCTGCGCGAACTGCTGCAGAAGTACGGGCCGCACATCGCGACGATCGAACTGACGCCGATCGGCGAACCCAAGCGGGACTGGCAGAAGGTCGTCGTCGGCGACGGCTGGATCGTCGTGCGCCATCCCGACCTCGCCACGACCATGCAGATGTCGGAACGGTTCGTGAACGACCTGACGGTGGTCGCCGGATGACCCGCTCGCGACTGACCGGCCACGTTGCCGCCGTCGGCCTGCTGTTGGCGGCGTGCGGCGGTGGTGGCGAGGCCGGAGCGGCCGCGCCGCGGCCGCCGCGACCGGTGCAGCTGGTCACCGTCGCGACCGCCGAACTGCCGCGCAAGGTGCCGGTGACCGGAGTGCTGGCCGCGCAGGAGGAACTGGTGCTCGGGCTCGAAGTGGCCGGCCGCCTGCAGTCGGTCCCGGTCGACGTCGGTGACGCGGTCACGGCCGACACCGGGGTCGGGGCCCTTGCGTCGCGCGAGTTCGAGCTGGCCGAAGCGCGTGCGGCGGCCGCCGTCAGCGCCGCCGAGAGCCGCCTCGGCCGCGGGGCCGGGGTCGATCTGGATGCCTTCGTCGTCGAGGATGTTCCGGCGGTGCGCGAGGCGCGGGCCGTGGTGGTCGAGGCCACGCTGCATCGCGACCGCACGGCCCAGATGGTGCAGGAGAAGATGCAGCCGGAGTCGGTGCTGGAGTCCGCGGCGGCGGCGTTGGCCGTCGCCGAAAGCCGGCTGCAGCGGGCTCGCGACGACGTGCAGAGTTCGATCGCCGACGTGCGGCTGCGCCGCGTCGAATTGCTGCAGGCGCAGAAGCGCCGGGCGGACAGCGTGGTGAAGGCGCCGTGGGCGGGCCGCGTCGCCGTTCGCCATGCCATCGCGGGCCAGGTGCTCGCCGCGGGCGCGCCCGTGGTCACGCTGCTGCGCATCGACCCGCTGCGGTTGCGCCTGCGGGTGCCGGATCGGCTGGCGACCGAAGTGCGCATCGGCCAGGAGGTCGAGTTCACCGTCGATGGCGACGCCCGACCGCACCTGGGCAGGGTCGTGCGCGCCGGGCCGGCCATCGAACGCGGCGATCGCACGCGGCTGGTCGAGGCCGAGGTCGCCAACCCCGACGGCGTGTTGTTGCCGGGCGCGTTCTGTCGCGCCAACATCGTCGTCGCGGAAGCGGTGCCGGTGGTGGTGGTGCCGAAGACGGCGGTGGTCGCGTTCGCCGGCGTCGAACGGGTGTTCACCGTCGAAGTCGGCAAGGACGGCGCGTCGAAGGCCCAGGGCGTGATCGTCGAACTGGGCCGCGAACTCGGCGCCGACGTCGAAGTGGTGCAGGGCATCGCCGCCGGCGCGCGCGTGGTGCGCGACGCCAAGGGCCTCGCTCCGCAGGCGCCCGTCGCGGTGGAGAAGTGATCCGGTGAGGGCTCTCGCCGACGTTTGCATCCACCGGCCGGTCTTCGCGACCATGCTGGTGCTGGCGATGGTGGTGGCCGGCTCGGTCGGCTTCCACTTCCTCGCGGTCGATCGTTATCCCGCCTACGACCTGCCGACCGTCACGGTTCGCACCGAGCTGCCCGGCGGCGCCCCCGAGGAGGTCGAGGTCTCGGTGACCTACCCGATCGAGGAGGCCGTCAACACCGTCGAGGGCATCCGCGAACTGCGCTCGATCTCGGGTGCGGGCACGTCGCTGGTGCTGGTGACGTTCGAACTCGGCCGCGACATCGAGACCGCGGCGCAGGACGTGCGCGATCGCGTGGCCCAGGTGGTGCGGCGGCTGCCCGACGACGTCGAGCCGCCGGTGATCGGCAAGTTCGACAGCGACAGCCAGCCGGCGATGACGCTGGCATTGGCCGGCGATCGTCCGATCCGCGAGCTGACCGAGATCGCCGACAAACGGATCAAGCGCGTGCTGGAACGTTCGCGCGGCGTCGGCGAAGTTCGCATCGTCGGCGGCTTGTCGCGCACCATCAACGTCTGGCTCGATGCCGACCGGCTCGCGGCGTACGACCTGCCGGTGTCGGTGGTCGGCAATGCGATCCGGGCGCAGAACGTCGACCAGCCCGGCGGCAACGTCACCGAGGACCGCCGCGAGCGCACGATCCGGACGATGGGCCGCGCGGTCGATCCGGCGGCGTTCGACGAGTTGACGCTGGTGCGCCGCAACGGCGTGCCGGTCCACCTGCGCGACGTGGCGACGATCGAGGACGGCACCGAGGAACCGCGCTCGCTGGCACGGCTGGACGGCGTGCCGACCGTGGTGCTCGACATCCGCCGGCAGTCGGGGGCCAACACCGTGGGCGTGATCGACGGCGTGCGCGACGCCATCGCCCGGCTGCAGGAGCAGCTGCCGCCCGACCTGCGGCTCGAGGTGGTGCGCGACCAATCGCGCTACATCCGGGCGGCCCTGCACGAGATCGAGTTCCACCTGGTGGTCGGTTCGCTGCTGGCGGCGCTCGTGGTGCTGTGGTTCCTGCGCAGCTGGCGCGCGACGCTCATCGCCGGCATCGCGATCCCGGTGTCGGTGGTCGCCACGTTCGGGGTGATGTGGTCGTTCGGCTTCACGCTCAACGGGGTCACGATGCTGGCCCTCGTGCTGATGGTCGGCGTCGTCATCGACGACGCGATCGTGGTGCTCGAGAACGTGCAGCGCTGGGCCGACGAGAAGGGACTCGCCCCGTTCGCCGCGGCGCGCGAGGCGGTCGGCGAGATCGCGCTGGCGGTGCTGGCGACGACGTTGAGCCTCGTCGTGATCTTCGTGCCGGTGTCGTTCCTCGGCAGCATCTACGGCCGGTTCCTGTTCCAGTTCGGCATCACCGCGGCAGTGGCGGTGCTGCTGAGCCTCGTGGTGTCGTTCACCCTGACGCCGGCGATGTGCGCGCGGCTGGTGCGGCCGCAGGCGCACACCGCCGGGGCGCGCCGGGCCACCTTCTCGGAACGGGCCTACGTCGCCTTGCTGCGTACGTGCCTGCACCGGCCGTGGACGGTGGTCGCGCTGGCGTTGCTGGTGTGCGCCAGCTCGGTGCCGCTCGCGACCTTCGTGCGGCAGGACTTCATCCCGAGCGACGTCGACGAAGGCGAGTTCCAGATCAGCGTCACCGGCCCCGACGACGCCAGCCTGCCGGCGATGGACCAGGTGATGGCCACGATCGAAGGCGAACTGCGCCAGATCCCGCGCATCAAGACCGTGCTGGCGCAGGTCGGCGGCGGGTTCTTGTCGGGCCTGTCGAACGGCGACGTCTACGTGCGCATCGATCCCCACGAGGCGCGGCGGTTCTCGCTCGGCCGGTTCTTCGCGAGCCTTCTGCGGCTCGACCCGGGGGCGGCGTTCCGCGGCAACTTCACCCAGCGCGACGTGATGAACGAGGTGCAGGCGCGGCTGCGCAAGCTGACCGACGTGCGCATCACGGTCAGCAACCAACGCAGCGTGAACCTCGGCGGCGGGCCGTTCCCGCTCGACTTCGCGATCCGCGGCCCCGACCTGCCGACGTTGGCCACGGCGATCGAGCAGCTGCGCACCGAGGCGCTGAAGTTCGGTTCGATGGAGGGGCTCAACACCACGCTGCGGCTGCGGCGCCCCGAACTGCGCGTCCTGGTCGACCGGCCGCGGGCCGCGGAGCTGGGCGTGCAGACGCAGGACATCGGCAGCGCGCTGCGGCTCCAGGTCGGTGGCGCCACCGAGATCACCCGGTTCCGCGACCCGAAGCTCGACGAGGAATACGACGTGCGGTTGCGCCTGCGGGCCGCCGACCGCGACCGCGTCGACCGGATCGGCGAGCTCCTCGTCGGCCGGGCCAGTGGCGAACCGGTGCGGCTCGACAACCTGGTACGCATCGAATCGACGATCACCGCGTCGCGCATCGACCGTTCGGACCGGCAACGGCAGGCCAACCTGCGCGGCCAGCCGGCCGAGGGCCAGGCGATCAGCGACTGCGTGCGGCAGCTCCGCGAGCTGTCGGGCAGGATGCAGTTGCCGCCCGAATACACCACCGCAGTGGCCGGTTCGGCGCGCGAGCTGGAGCGCTTCTTCGCCGAGTTCAGCGTCGCGTTCCTGCTGGCGCTGGCGTTCATGTACATGATCCTGGCGGCGCAGTTCGAGAGTTTCTGGCAGCCGCTGCTGATCCTGCTGGCGATCCCGGTGGCGATGCCGTTCGCGCTGCTGACGCTGCTCGCGACCGGCCAGACCTTGAACCTGTACTCGGCGCTCGGCGGCCTGGTGTTGTTCGGCATGGTCAAGAAGAACGCGATCCTGCAGGTCGACCACTGCAACCAGCTGCTGCGCTCCGGCGTGCCGGCCTTCGACGCCGTGCTGCAGGGCAGCCGCGACCGGCTGCGGCCGATCCTGATGACGACGATGGCGTTCGTCGCCGGCCTGCTGCCTCTGGCGGTCGGATCAGGGCCAGGCGCCGAGGAACGCAAGGCGATCGCGATCGTGGTGATCGGCGGCCAGACGCTGTGCCTTGGCCTGTCGCTGGTGCTGACCCCGGTCGTGCAGTGGCTGGTGTTGCGCCGTCGGGCCGGCGCTCAGGTGCTCGCTTCGAGCGCGAACGGGTGACGGATCCAGTGGCCGATGTCCTGCCGTGCCAGCAGCGGTACGAAGGCCCGTGACAACGAGGCGATCTCGGTGCCGCCGAGCAGCCGTCGGGCCAAGGGGAACAGGATCTGGTTCTCCTTCAGCACGTGGTTGCGCACGAGGTCGATGAAGCTCGCGACCGAACTCGTGACCCGCAGCCGGTCGCGTCCGACGACGGCGCGTTCGAGGCGATCGCGCCAGAACTGGATGCGCCGGTGTTCGTCGCGCAGCACCGCGGTCGGCCCCGAGTCGGAGGCGAGTCCGGCGCGCTCGAGCGCCGGGAACAGCAGCGCCTCTTCCTTGCGGTGGTGCAAGCCTGCGTCGAACTCGTCGACGAAGCGCAGCAAGTCGCGCCAGAACACCTCCCGCAGGGCGCCGGCGGCTTCGAGCCGGCGGCTTTCGCGTTCGACTTCGTCGAGCACCTGCAGGATCGTGCGGTGCTCGCCGAGCAGCACGTCGATCGGGTCGGGTTCCAGCGGTGCGAGAATGTCGAGCACGATGGGAGACTAGTCCGGCCGGGTGTCGCGGCTGCCGGGCCCTTCTGCGCAGGCGAGGGGTGGCAAGTGGGCGCAGATTCCGCGCCCGCGACTTCGCGACCGCTGGCTGCCCTACGTAGACTGCGCGGCCCATCCCAACGCCATGATGACCCGGATCTCCGTCTCGTTCGCTCGCGCCGCGCTGGTCGTGGCTGCCGGGCTCTCGGTAGCACCGTGCTTCGCCCAGACCCGCAAGGAACTGGGCCGCATGTGGACCTTCGAAGCCGCCCCGCTCGGCTGGTTCCAGCAGGCCTACGACTGGCAGCCCGACCAGAAGTGGCTCGACCACGCCCGGATGAGCTCGCTGCGGTTCGGTCGCAAGACCGCGGCCGGCACGCAGTTCTTCTGCTCGGCGTCGTTCGTCAGTGCGCACGGTCTGGTGATGACGAACCACCACTGCGCGCGCGATGCGATCGCCGCGGTGCAGGGCTCGGCCGACTGGCTCAAGGACGGCTACTACGCCGGGGCCTACGAGAACGAGGTGAAGCTGCCGGGCTTCCTGATGACGCAGATGGTGCGGCAGCAGGACGTGACCAAGGCGGTCAACGAGGTCGGCCAGGAGTCCGTGCTGGAGCAGGCCAAGAAGGCCGACCCGGACCACATGCACCAGGTCATCGCCCTCTACCAGGGCGGCAACTACCAGCTCTACAGCTTCCAGGTGTTCGACGACCTGCGCCTCGTCTGCGCGCCGCACGGCCAGAGCGCGCACTTCGGCGGCGACCCGGACAACTTCTGCTATCCGCGCTGGGGCTTGGACTTCACGTTCGTGCGCGCCTACCGGGACGACAAGCCGGTCGACAGCGCGGCGCACTTCTTCCCGTGGAAGACCGAAGGCGCGAAGGAAGGGGACCTGGTGTTCGTCACCGGCAACCCCGGCCGCACCGGCCGGCTGCAGACGCTGGCCCAGGTCGAGTTCATGCGCGACCACGGCTTCCCGACCCGGCTGCAGTCGACGGTCGCGCAACTCGACAAGCTCTACGCCGACGCCAAGGCCGATCCCGAGAAGGAGCGCGTGCTGCGCGCCGAGATCCTGCGGCTCGAGAACACGCGCAAGGCCGTGCAGGGCTACCTCGACGGCCTGAAGAGCCCGCGCATCCTCGCGATCAAGCAGAAGGCCGAGTCGGAGCTGAAGGCCGCGGTCGCCGCCAAGCCCGAACTGCAGGCGAAGTACGGCGACGCCTGGGACAAGATCGCGGCGCTGCAGCCGAAGAAGGTCGAGGCGATGGGCAACGCGGAGAAGACCGCGGCCCTGGCCAAGGAGGAGGCGGCCGAGAACAAGCGCATCGGCGAGGCCTGCTTCGCGGTCTACGGCACGTCGATCCCGCCGGACGCGACGATGTCGCTGCGCATCTCCGACGGCGTCGTGAAGGGCTACGCCTACAACGGCACGCTGGCGCCGTACTTCACGACGCTCTACGGCCTGTTCGCGCGGCACCACGAGTTCGGCGCGCACCACCCGTTCGACCTGCCGGCGGCGTGGCTCAAGGCCGAGAAGACGCTCGACATGCGCACGCCGTTCAACTTCACGGCGACCTGCGACATCATCGGCGGCAACTCCGGCTCGCCGATGATCGACAAGGACCGCAACATCGTCGGCCTGATCTTCGACGGCAACATCGAGAGCCTGTCGAACAACTACGTGTTCGACGACGAGGTCGCGCGCACCGTGTCGGTGCACCCGGCGATCATCATCGAGTCGCTGCGCAAGATCTACGCGGCCGGCAAGCTCGCCGACGAGCTCGAGCAGAAGAAGTCCGGCAAGCAGTGAGCGCTGGCCGCAGCGGCCGGCGTCAGCGATCGCACACGAGGCGCACGCCCGTGAACTGGAAGCGGGTGTCGGCCGGCCAGAAGTTGCGGTAGTGCAGCCGCGCCTGCCCGCGCGGTGTCGCGAACGAACCGCCGCGCAGCACCCGCTGGTTGTCCATGAACTTGCCGTTGTATTCGGTCAGCGCTCCGGGGAACGGCCGGTAGCCCGGGAAGGCCTCGTAGTGCGAGGCGGTCCATTCCCACGCACAACCCGCGAGCTGGTGCACGGGACCGGTCCCGCGGGTCGGCCGCAGGTCGAGGGCCGCTTCGGCGAAGTCGTCGTCGAGCAGGTCGCCGCCGTCCTGGTCGAAGCCGAACGTGCGCGCCGCGTGTTCCCATTCGCATTCGCGCGGCAGCCGTGCGTGCCGCCACGCGGCGAACTGTTCGCCGTACCAACGCGCGAACGCCTCGGCTTCGTAGAACGACACGTGCCCGACCGGTGCCTCGGGGTCGACGTCGACGAGGCCGCGCAGGGTCCAGCGTCGCCAGCGATCGCCGTCGCGTTCCCAGTACAGCGGCGCCTGCCAGCCGTGTTGCTGCACCGCGTTCCAGCCGTTCGACAGCCACAACAGCGGACGCCGGTAGCCGCCGTCGGCGACGAACGCGAGCCACTCGGCATTGGTGGCCAGGCGATCGCCGAACGCGAGGTCGGGCACGTGCACGCGGTGGGCGGGGTACTCGTTGTCCCAGCCGAAGTCGGCGCGGTCGTTGCCGAGCGTCGTCGCGCCGCCCGCCAGTGGCACGGCGCGCATGGGGGTGGGTTCGGCCGCGCGGTCGACGGTTCGCGGACGCGGCGGCAGGTACGGCTGCCGCAGATCCGCAGCGGCCGAGGCCCGGATGTGCAGGATCTCGGTCAGGAACAGCTCCTGGTGCTGCTCCTCGTGTTCGCAGCCGATCGCGACCGTCGTCGCGAGTTCGGCCCGACGTCCTTCGGGGCAGCCGAGCAGGCACTCGACCATCGCCGCATCGACGGCGGCGCGGTAGGCGCGCGTGGCCGCGGTGCTCGGCTGCGCGACCTTGCCGCGCAGGTGCCGCGGCAGGCGTGGGCCGAGCCCTTCGTAGTAGCTGTTGAAGGTGTAGTCGAAGCCGGGGGAGTCGGCGAACGGCACGCCGAACGGCCGCAGCACGTTGGCGGCGAAGAACCAGCTGGTGTGGCCGAGGTTCCAGTACGGCGGGCTGACGTCCGGCATCGACTGGATGCGGTAGTCCTCGTCCGCGAGCGGCGCCATCAGGCGTTCGCTGCGGGCACGCACGGTGCGGAAGCGCTGCAACGGGGTGTCGAGGTCCATGCGCGAAGGCGGCATCCGGGCGCGGCATGCTAGCCGCTGCCGCGTCGTGGGCGAGCCCGCACCGCGCCAAGCGGCGGTGCGGACCCTGGCTTCACTTCACTTCGCGGAACGTCATCTTGCGTTCGAACTTGGTGAACTCGGCGCCGTCGATCTCGACGTAGCCCTTCGGGTTCATGTTCACCGGCCCGCCGGCCTGGCGCGGCGAGAACACCAGGTCGCGGCCCTGGACCCAGGTCACGCGCCGCGCCTCGAGGTTGCCGAAGTAGTAGTCGACGATCGCCGCGTTCGGCCCGTCGTAGCCGTTGGCGGTGGTCAGCGTCACCTTCTCCTTGTTGTTCGCATCGAGCGCGATCGCCGGAGCGACGAAGATGTCGGCGACGGCGACGTCGTTGGGCACCCAGCCGAGCCCGGGGAACCACGACTCCGGCCAGCAGTGGTAGCTCGCGTCGCGGTCCTGGCCGTCGAGCACCGGCTTCATGATGCTGCCGTACTTCATCCGGGTCGGGATGCCGGACGCGCGGGCCAGGGCCGTCCACAGCGAGTGGAAGTCGGTGCAGTTGCCGGTGCGATTCTTCAGGCAGTAGGCGCTGCTGCCGACCGGGGAAGCCTTCCACTTCGACGGGTCCTTGACCCAGTACTCGACGTTGGCGAGGGTCCAGTCGTACAGCTTGCGCGCGATGCGCAGCGGGTTCGTTTCGTCGCCGCGGATCTGCGCCGCCAGCGCCTTGATCTCGTCGTCGATCACGACGTGCGTGTCGCCGTCGAGCAAGGCGGCGTATTCGGACCGTTCGGCATCGGTGAGTGGCCGGGTCCGGGCGGCGTCCAGGTTCGCGTTCCACTCGGAGCGCGTGAACGTGAACGCCGTCTTGACGACGACCTTCTCGCCGGGCTGTGCGACCGCGACGTGCACGTAGCGGTTGCCCTGGTCGTCGGAGGCTTCCTGCCAGCCAGCCGGGGCTTCGACCTTGACGTCGCGCACGGTCTGGTCGTCCTCGGTGCGCGGCAACGGGAACCAGAGCTTGACGTCCTTGGCGCCCGCGGGCACCGGCACGGTGAGTGTGCTTTCGACCGCGAACGTCTGTCGGTCGGGGAACAGGGCTGCGACCTTGGGATCCACCGTGGCGCCGCTCTGGCAAGCAGCGAAGGCGAACAGGCCGAGCCCGGACAGGATGACGGAGGAGTGGTTCATGGCGTCGCTCCTCAGAAGTCGAACTGGAACCAGAGGTCGACACGAACGGCGTTGCCGCTGTTGCCGTTGGTGCCGTCGGCGCCGGCGTATTCCGTCTGCCAGTAGGTGAGGTCGAGGCCGGTGCGCACACCGGAGTCCCAATCGACCACGCTGCCGACGTAGGCGGACTGGTTGCGGCGACGGTTGGCGTTCGCCAACGTCGTCGAGAGGTCGTCGTTCTTCGGATCGTCGAGGGTGGCGCCGAGGTGGAACCTGGTCTTTTGCGTGTATGCGTAGACCAGTTCGGCCCAGCCACCGCTCGACGCGATCTCCTCGCCGGTCGCAGTGTTGATGGTCTGGCCGATGCCGCCGCGCACGTCGCCGAGGTTCTCGCCGGTCCACAGTTCGCTGCGCAGCGTCAGGCTCGCGGCCACCGGCACGACGATGTCGACGCCGCCGACCCAGGTGTCGAAGCGCTTTTCGCCGTTGAACGCGGTGTCGGTCTCGGTGCGGCCGAACAGGCCCCAGACGCCGATCTCGGCGACCTTCTTCTCCACCGGTTCGAACGGCTTGGTCGCCAACCGGAACTGCAGGTGCGGCACGCCCGAGTCGAAGCCGTCGCGTTCGCCCGCGGTCGAATCGAGGTCCTCGTTGTTGACGGCGCCGGTGTGGCCGAGGGCGACCTTGAGCTCCCATTCGCCCTTGTCGAACTTCGGCGCGCTGCCGTAGCGCCCCTGGATCTGCGCCCGACGGTCGCCGAGGTTGCCGGCGTTCCACATCAGCATTTCGCCGTTCACCGCCGGCATCAGCGGCGAGATCAGGTCCCAGTCCTGGCCGACGCGCAGGCCGTACTGGCCCTCCGCCACATCGAGGTAGGCGAGGCGGATGCGCGGCGTGGCCCGCGACTCGGCCGGCCCGGTCGGGAAGTTGGCGAAGTCGATCTCGAGCTTGCCGGTGACGGTCGACTCGCCGGTCTTGACCGGCGTCAACTCGACGCCGAAGCGCGTCAGGCGCGGATCGAAGCTGAGCTGGTCGTCGTTGCGTTTGGTCTCGGGCAGGACCCGCGTCGCGATGACGGCGCTGTCCATGCGCGCGCTGTTGTAGTGCACGTCGAAACGGAAGAAGCCGTAGAACTTGATCGGCAGGCCCTTGCGGGTCAGTTCCTTCCATTGCACCGGCTGCGGTTCGGGTGCGGTGCCGGCGGGTTGTTGGGCGGAGAGCGCGGCGGCCGAAGTGGCGGCCGCGAGGAGCGTGAGGGTGAGCTTGTGCATGGGTGGCTGGCACCGTGCGCGGCTCGTCACCGAACGGCACCGAGCCGTTCGAACCGTGAAGTCCATCGCCCACCCGCGTGGCGACGAACACGAAGGAACGTCAGGCCAATAGGGCGCTGCGCGTGGAGGGGCCCAAAGGGGATGCGACCGCACCCCAGCCAGGCCGGCTTCAGCGGCGTCAGTGGCGGCGTTGCACGGTGGGTTCCTTCGGGTGATGGGGCACGACGGGGCAACGGTGCTCGCCTGCCTGCCGCATGTCAACCTCGGAGTCGTGGCGACCCGCGAACCGCGGCGAATCACCCGCCGATGCGGCGGGCGAGTGCTGTGCGTCGACGCAACCCAACCGCAAGCGTCACGCCTTCGCCTGCGTCTCCGGCCCGTGCCGGTGGAACATCCACGCCCCGAACGCGATCCCGAACAGGCTGAGGAAGTGCGCTGCCGGGAAGAAGATCACGTGCTCGAGCCAGATCAGCCAGAACTGCTGCTGGCTCGACCCGGCTTCGAGCCGCGGGTCGAACTGCATCTGCGTCATCGGGTTGACGATGTCGACCACGCTGCTGACGTCCAGGCAGGTGCCGAGGTGGTGGTCGCTCGCGTACTTGCTGAACAACGCCAGCGGCAGCCGCAGCAGCAGCACCGTCGTCGACAGCAGCAGGAACAGACGCAGGGCCGTCGTCTGCGTCCACGCGGCGAGCAGGCAGGCGGCGAGGCCGGCGGGCCACAGGAACCGGTCGATGCCGACCGGCTGCACCAGCGCCGAGGGGGCCGCGCACCACTGCAGCAGGAGCCAGGTCGCAGCCCCCGACCAGCCGAACAGCAGCGGCAGCAGCAGCGGGTTCTTCACGCCGCGGCGCCCGAGCAGCAGCAGGACCGCGACCCAGAACCCGGCGAACGCGGCGAATACCAGCGGCCACTGCCAGCCGGCGGCCTTGTGGGTGCCGGTCGGGAACGAGACCATCGAGACTTCCTGCGCCGATCCTTCGTAGCCGGCGAAGGTGTGCACCGTCTGCAGCGTTCGTTCGCCATCGCCGATTCCGGTGGCGAGGCCTACCACCGCTGCCAACGCGAGCAGGGCGACTGCCAGGCGGCGCGCCTGCGGCAGCGCCAGGGCGAATCCGAGCCCGAGGTAGGCGGCGATGTGCAGGAGGGTGAGCAGGGTTTCCATGGCCGACGGCGTGTGAACGCCGCAAATGAGGGGCGGGGGTTTTCCCAACGCTTCCTGGGGAATGCCAGACTTTTCCCCACGCCGCACTTGCCGGGTCCACCGGCCATCGGTAGGTTCCTCCGCCTTCCAACGACCTGCGAACCGCGTCGGCACCACCTGCCGCACGCTGGGAGGAGCAGCTAGGACGACCCGAAATGACGAAGCAGAAGACCAAGAAGGCCGTGGTCAAGCGCATGAAGCTGACCAAGAGCGGCAAGGTCAAGTTCCGGCACGCATTCACGTCGCACCTTCTCGTGCGTCGCACCTCGAAGCGGAAGCGCCAGCTCCGTCAGAAGGGCATCTGCAAGGGCAAGATCGCCGTCAACATGGCGCAGCTCTTGGGTGGGAGGTAACCGCACATGACTCGCGCAACCAACGGTCCTGCCACGCGGCAGCGTCGCAATCGCGTCCTCAAGCGCGCCAAGGGCTATCGCCAGGGCCGCCGCAACCTGTTCAAGATGGCGACCGTCACGGTGCTTCGCGCCGAGCGGTTCGCATTCGCCGGCCGCCAGCAGAAGAAGCGCCGGTTCCGGGCCCTCTGGATCACCCGTCTGACCGCCGCGGTCAAGGTGTTCGGGCTGCGTTACTCGCAGTTCATCCACGGCGTGCAGAAGGCGGGCATCAAGCTGAACCGCAAGGAACTCAGCGAGCTCGCGATCCACGACCCGAAGACGTTCGAAGCGATTTGCGGCCAGGCCAAGAAGGCCATCGCCTGAGAGTTCGCGGAGCGGTCGCCCCGCATGCGAGGGCGACGGTTTTGCACGCGGCGCTGGCTTCGTCCAGCGCCGTTTCGCTGTACTGACCCGTCGGTGACGACCATGGACATGAATGCGCAACGGGACCGTTGGCTTGCGGCGATCGGTGCTGCCGCCGACGCGAAAGCCCTGGCCGAAGTCGATGCCCGGCTGTTCGGCCAGAAGGGCGAAGTGCTCGACCTCGTCCGTTCGGTGACTTCGCTGCCCAAGGAGGAGCGGCCGGCGTTCGGCAAGGCGGCCAACGTCGTCAAGCAGGAGGTCGAACAGGCCCTGGCCGCGCGGCGAGAGCAGTTCGCCGCTGCCCAGATGGCGAAGGAGCTCGACGCTTCCGACTTCGATCCGACCGAGCCCGGACCGCGGCGGGCCCGCGGGTCGCTGCACCCGATCACCATCGTGCAGAACGAACTGGTCGACCTGTTCACGGGGCTCGGCTTCCAGTGGCAGGACGGCCCCGAAGTCGAGTCCGAGTACTTCAACTTCGACGCGCTGAACATCCCGGGCGACCATCCGGCGCGCGAGAGCCAGGACACGTTCTGGCTCACCGACAAGAACCTGCTCCGCACGCACACGTCGCCGGTGCAGGTGCGCACGCTGCAGCGGGCCGTCAAGAACGGCTTCCAGCCGCCGCTCAAGGTGATCGTGCCGGGCCGCTGCTTCCGCAGCGAGACCGTCGACAAGAGCCACGAGCACACCTTCTACCAGATGGAAGGACTGGTCGTGGACCGCGTGCACGGCGAGCACGGCGTCAGCACCGCGAACCTGATCCACACGATGAAGACCTGCCTGCGCGTGATCCTCGA
>JAEUHV010000542.1 GCA_016794485.1 Planctomycetota bacterium | reverse complement strand
TGACGCCAAGTTCGGCGCGCCTCGCGGCCTGTGGGCCGACGCCGAGGGGCTGCTCGTGGCCGACACGATGCGCGGCATCGTCCAGCGGTTCCGGCCCGATGGCACGTTCGTGCGCGATTGGGCCTGCCCCGGGGGCGGGGTGGCGCGCCCGGTGGCAGTGGCGCACCGCGCGGGAACGGTGCTGGTCGCCGACCGTCACGACGACGAACCGCTGCGTGCGTTCGGCCTGGATGGCGTCGAACGGCCGCTGCCGGTCAGCCTGCGCACGCAGTGCCGGGCGGTCGTCGGGTTCGCCTTCGACCGCGTCGGCCGCCTGCTCGTGCTCGACCACCATGGCCTGCGGGTGGTGCGGGCCCGCGCCGACTTCGAGTTCGACCAGGTCGTCGTCGACCTGATCGAGGTGCAAGCCGATCCACCGCGCGACGCGGACGGCCCGTCGTGATGCGGGTTGCAGGGCGATTGTGAAAAACTGTTGGGTGTATGCTTGCGCCCGTGCGCACAGTCGCTAAGAGTGCGATGGCTGCGGCGGTTCGGTGCATTGGCTGGTCAGGCCCTGCATTGCTTTGTGGAAAGTGATCCACAAGCGGTCCAGGAAAGCCCAGGCCCCGTCCGTCTCGGCTCGTCCCGTTCGTTCGTTCGTCAGGCGGTGGTGGGCGGCGGCTCGGCTCCAGGTGCCAACCCGCAGTCCATCCAGGCACGTTGGGGGTTCCTTGGATCGCATTCGTATCCGTGGTGGTCGCGGTCTCCGCGGCACTGTTCGTGTTTCCGGCAGCAAGAACGGCGCGCTGCCCATCCTTGCGGCAGCGTTGCTCGTCGATGGCCCGATCGTGCTGCGCAACATGCCGCGGCTGACCGACGTCGAGAACCTGCTCCGCATCCTCGGCAAGCTCGGCGTCGTGCACCATTGGCACGGCGACAGCACCCTCGAACTCGAGGCGAAGGACAAGACCGTCTACACGGCGCCGTACGACCTGGTGCGCACGATGCGCGCCAGCTTCGTCGTGCTCGGTCCGCTGTGGGCCCGGCGCGGCGTCGCCCGCGTCAGCTACCCGGGCGGTTGCGTGTTCGGCCATCGTCCCGTCGACCTGCACCTGAAGGGCCTGTCGGGCCTCGGTGGCACGATCGAGCACGCCGACGGCTACGTGACGTTGTCGGGGCGGCCGCAGGGTGGGGTGGTGTTCCTCGGCGGCAACATGGGCTCCACCGTGCTCGGCACCGCGAACGTGCTGATGGCGGCGACGCTCGGCCAGGGCACCGTCTACCTCGAGTCCGCGGCGATGGAGCCCGAGATCGAGGACCTGTGCCACTTCCTCAATGCCTGTGGCGCGAAGATCTCCGGCATCGGCAGCCACCTGCTGGTGATCGAGGGCGTCGACACGCTGCACGGCTGCGAGTGGTCGATGATCCCCGACCGCATCGAGGCCGGCACGTTCCTGTGCGGCGCGATCATGATGAACAGCGACGTCACGGTGCAGGACTGCAACCCGATGCACCTGCTCGCGGTCGTCGATCGCCTGCGCGCGGCAGGGGCCAACCTCGAACTCGGCCGCGACTACGTGCGCAACCTGCCGATCAACAAGCGGCTGCGCGCGGTCGACATCACGACGATGGCCTATCCCGGCTTCCCGACCGACCTGCAGGCGCAATTCATGGCGCTGATGGCGTGTGCCGACGGTGTGTCGGTGATCACCGAGAAGATCTACCCCGAACGCTTCATCCACGCCGCCGAACTGCAGCGCCTCGGCGCGCGCATCCGGCGCGAAGGTGCTTCGGCGATCATCGAAGGCACGCAGGAACTGCGCGGTGCGCCGGTGATGGCGAGCGACCTGCGCGCGTCGGCGAGCCTGGTGCTGGCCGGTCTGGTCGCGCGCGGCGCCACCGACGTGCGCCGCGTCTACCACATCGATCGCGGCTACGAACGCATCGAAGAGAAGCTGCAGTGCATCGGCGCCGACATCGAGCGCATCAGCGAGGGCTAGGGCGCCGCGCGCCCAGCCCGCGCTGAGGCGCTCGATGGCGGCGCCGATGCGATCTCCAAGGGCCCCGCTGCGCGGGGTGCCGACTTCGGCGAGAGAACGCCGGGGACCCCGCTGCGGCGCAGGATGTGGGGGTGTGGGAACGCCGAGGGTGGGCTAGAGCCAAAGGCGGATGATGCAGCTGCGGCTCTCTCTCTCTTCGATCCTGACCTGCCTACTTGCGAAGGGCCTGGCGAACGGCGGTGATGACGTCGGTGACGTCGGCGTCGGTGAGCTTGGCGGTCAGTGGCAGCGACAGCGTGCGATCGCCGATGTGCAGCGCGTTCGGGCAATCGCTCGGCTTCCAGCCAAAGCGCCGCTGGTAGACCGACATGCCGGGGATGGCCCGGTAGTGCACGCCGGTGCCGATGTTCTGCTTGTGCAGGCGCATCAGCATCTCGTCGCGGGAAATCCCGCAGCGCGCCTTGTCGACCAGGATCGTGAACAAGTGCAGCGCGTGCCGTTCGTCGGTGGGCAGCGCGGCCGGCAGGCCGAGCGGCAGGTCGGCGAACTCGCGCATGTAGCGGGTCCAGATCTGCAGCCGGCGCTGCCAGTACTGTTCGATGCGCGTGATCTGGTGCATGCCGATCGCGGCCTGCAGGTCCATCATGTTGTACTTGAAGCCGACTTCCTCGACGTCGTAGTGCTTGTAGCCGTCGTCGGTGAAGCGCTTCCACGCATCGGCCGACATGCCGTGCAGGCCCATCATCTTGACGCGCTTGGCGAGTCGTTCGTCGCGCGTCAGCACCATGCCGCCTTCGCCGGTGACGATGTTCTTGGTCGAGTAGAACGAGAAGCAGCCCAGGTCGCCGATCGTGCCGGCCTTCTTGCCGCGGTACTCGGTCTCGATCGCGTGCGCGCAGTCTTCGATGACCTTCAGGTCGTGGTCGCGCGCGATCGCCATCAGCGCATCCATGTCGCACGCGCGCCCGGCGAAGTGCACCGGCAGCAGCGCCTTGGTCTTCTTCGTGACCTTCTTCCGTACCTGCGCCGGGTCGAGGTTCATCGTCACCGGATCGACGTCGGCGAGCACCGGGGTGGCACCGGCGTGCACGATCGCGTTCACCGTGGCGCAGAAGGTCATCGGCGTCGTGATCACTTCGTCGCCCGGCTGCAGGCCGAGCACGACGCAAGCGAGGTGCAGGCCGGCGGTGCACGAATTGAGGCCGACCGCGAAGGGCACACCCTTGTACGCCGCGACGCGGCGCTCGAACTCGGCGGCCTTGGGGCCGGTGCCGAGCCACGCACTCTTCATGCAGGCGAGCACCTCGTCGATCTCGGGTTGTTCGAGGAGTGGTTGACCGAAGACGAGGTAGTTCTGGCGCATGGTGGGAGACGGCACGCCCGTGTATCGGCTCGTTCGCGCGCGCGCCACGGCACCGCCGATGGCACGGGAACGTCGTGGAGCGACGGGCGGACCGAGACTACCATCGCGGCGACTCGGAGAAACCATGGCAGACCCGACCCGTCGCGATCGCTTCGCCCACTACCAGCGTTTCCGCAGCCTGCTCGAGGATCCGTTCGTCGAGCTCGACCTCGGCCACGCCGGGTTGCAGGAGGCCGACGTCGAGGCGCTCGGCGCCGGGCTCGGCCGCGCCCTGGTCGCGATGCAGGCGCTCGAAGCGGGCGGTGTCGCCAACGCCGACGAGAAGCGCATGGTCGGGCACTTCTGGTTGCGGGCGCCGGGACTCGCGCCGCAGCCCGAAATCGAAGAGGCGATCGTCGCCGCGATCGCGCGCATCGAAGCGTTCGCGCAGGCGGTGCACAGCGGCCGGATCGCTCCGCCCGAAGGCGGAACGTTCACCAAGCTGGTGCTGGTCGGCATCGGCGGGTCGGCGCTCGGACCGATGCTGCTCGGCGACGTGTTCGGCGGGCCCGAGGCGCCGATGGAGCTGTGCGTGCTCGACAACACCGATCCCGAGGGCATCGACCTCGCGATCGAGCGGCTCGGCTCGCTGCAGGACGCCTTGGTGATGGTCGCGAGCAAGTCCGGCGGCACCCCGGAGACGCGCAACGGCATGCTCGAGGTCGAGCGCGCTTGCAAGCTGCAGGGCCTCGCGTTCGCGCCCCGCGCGCTCGCCGTGACGACGCCGGGCTCGCTGCTGCACCAGCGCGCCGAGAAGGACGGCTGGGCCGGTACGTTCCCGATGTGGGATTGGGTGGGCGGACGCACGTCCATCACGTCGGCGGTCGGCCTGCTGCCCGGAGCGCTGCTCGGCATGGACCTGCGCGCGTTCCTGGCGGGGGCCGCGGCGATGGACGACGCCACGCGCCGAACGAACGTGTGGCAGAACCCGGCGGCGATGCTGGCCGCGTTCTGGCACCACCAGGGCAAGGGCAGGGGCGAACGCGCGATGGTGGTGCTGCCGTACAAGGACCGCCTGCTGCTGTTGTCGCGCTACCTGCAGCAACTGGTGATGGAGTCGCTCGGCAAGGAGCACGACCGCAAGGGCAAGGCGGTCAACCAGGGCATCGCCGTCTACGGCAACAAGGGGTCGACCGACCAGCACGCCTACGTGCAGCAGTTGCGCGACGGCCGCCACGACTTCTTCGCGACGTTCGTGCGCGTGCTGCAGGACCGCACCGCCGGCCACTTCGAGGTCGAGCCCGGTGTCACCTCGGGCGACTTCCTCGACGGCCTGTGGCAGGGAACCCGCACGGCGCTGCACGACAAGGGGCGCATGTCGGCGACGATCGGCCTCGACCGCCTCGACGAACGCTCGCTCGGCGCGATCGTCGCGTTGTTCGAGCGCGCCGTCGCGATCTACGCCGAACTGGTCGACGTGAACGCGTTCCACCAGCCCGGCGTCGAAGCGGGCAAGAAGGCCGCGGCGAAGGTGCTCGAGCTGCAGAAGAAGCTGTACGGAGCACTCGGCACGCAGGCCCAGGACGTGCGTACGCTGGCAGCGAAGGTCGGTGCCGATCCGGCCGATTGCTGGCCGGTGCTGCAGCACTTGGCGGCGAATCGTCCGGAATTGCGCGTCGACGCCGGGCACGATCCGGCGGCCGCCCGGGTCCACGTGTGAGGCGCATGGCGTGCGGGTCGTCGCTTGGGTCTGCTGCTGGCTCGCCGCGTGTGCCGGCTCGCCAGCCCCGTTCGTCGAGAGTCCGGAGTCCTGCGAGCGGGCGCGGGTGCCGGTGCGGCTCGTGTTCGAGCCGGCACTGCCCGCCGAGCGGCGTCTGCACTACAGCCACGAATGCGGCGAACACCGCGTCGTCGCGACCGGCAGCGCAGCGATCGACCTGATGCTGCCCGAAGGCCCGGTGGTGTTCGGGCTGGAAATCGCCGGCACCACGCGCGAACTCGCCGTGCTCGTGCGCGCCGGCATGGCGCCCGTGGTCTGGGACTGGTGCGGACTTGCCACGGGCGGCCGGCTGGGCGCGCCGGTGAGGGCCCTCTCCCGCAGATTCCCGATCCGTGCGATGGCACCGGAGCCGGCCGCTCGCTAGGCTCGTCACGCTTTCCCGACCAATCCCGGAGAAAGCAACTTGGCGGAGTTCCTCGGCGAAGGCCTCACCTACGACGACGTCCTGCTGGTGCCGCAGATGGCCTCGGCGCTGCCCCGCGACGTCGATACGCGCACGCTCCTCTGCCGCGGTGTGAACCTGCAGGTTCCGATCGTCGGCGCGGCCATGGACACCGTCACCGAGTCGCGCATGGCGGTGGCGCTCGCACAGCAGGGCGGCATCGGCATCGTGCACAAGAACCTGCCGGTCGACAAACAGGTCGGCGAGGTCGACAAGGTCAAGCGCTCCGCGAACGGCGTGATCCAGGATCCCGTGGCACTGCTGGTCGAAGACTCCGTCGGCCGCGCCAAGGACCTGATGACCAACCACAAGATCAGCGGCCTGCCGGTGGTCGACCAGAACCGCGTCGTGGTCGGCATCCTGACGCATCGCGACCTGCGCTTCGTCGACGACCGCGACACCAAGGTCGGCGCGGTGATGACGAAGCAGAACCTGGTCACCGCGGTGCCCGGCACCACGCTCGACCAGGCCCGCCAGATCCTGCGCCGCAACAAGGTCGAGAAGCTGATCCTGGTGCAGCCCGACGGTCGCCTCGCCGGACTGATCACGATGAAGGACATCCGCGGCACCGAGGAGTTTCCGTCGGCGGCGCGCGATGGCCGCGGCCGCCTGCTGGTCGGTGCCGCGGTCGGCGTGCACGACCTGGCCCGCGTCGGCCGCCTCGTCGAAGCGGGTTGCGACGTCGTCGTCGTCGACACGGCGCACGGCCACAGCAAGAACGTGATCGACACCGTGAAGGCGATCAAGCAGGCGTGCAAGATCCCGGTCGTCGCGGGCAACGTCGCGACCTACGACGGGGCGAAGGCGCTCGTCGACGCCGGCGCCGACGGCGTCAAGGTCGGCATCGGCCCTGGTTCGATCTGCACGACCCGCATCGTCACCGGCTGCGGCGTGCCGCAGCTCACCGCGGTGGTCGATGCGGTCAAGGCGTGTGCGCCGGCCGGCGTGCCGGTGATCGCCGACGGCGGCATCAAGCAGAGCGGCGACATCGTGAAGGCGCTCGCCGCCGGCGCGTCGACGGTCATGCTCGGCTCGATGCTCGCCGGCCTCGACGAGTCGCCCGGCGAATCGATCCTGTTCCGCGGCCGCCAGTTCAAGGCCGTGCGCGGCATGGGCTCGCTCGGAGCCATGGAGCAGGGGTCGGCCGATCGTTACGCGCAGGGCGAGGTGAAGGAGAAGATGAAGTTCGTGCCGGAAGGCGTCGAGGGCATGGTGCCGTTCAAGGGCGCCGTCGCCGACTTCGTCTACCAGCTCGTCGGCGGCCTGCGCAGCGGCATGGGCTACAACGGCGCCCGCACGCTGCCCGAGCTCGCGGCGAAGGCCCGGTTCCTGCGCGTCACCGCGGCCGGCCTGCGCGAGTCGCACCCGCACGACATCCAGATCACCAAGGAAGCGCCGAACTACAGCGGCGAAGCATGAGCCAGCACACCGACAGCGAAGGGCCCAACGGCGGCGTCCTGATCGTCGACTTCGGCGCGCAATACTGCCAGCTGATCGCACGCCGCGTGCGCGAGCTCGGCGTCTACTCGCGCATCACCGTGCCGGAACGCGCGATGTTCACGTTCCAGCACATGCGGCCGCAGGCGGTGATCCTGTCGGGCGGACCGCGTTCGGTCTACGAACACGACGCGCCGGCGCTCGATGCGAAGATCCTGCAGCAGGGCGTGCCGGTGCTCGGCATCTGCTACGGGTTGCAGTGGATGGCGCAGAACACCGGTGGCGAGGTCACTCCGGCCAAGGATGGCGCCGAGTACGGGCGCACCGAGCTGCAGGTGACCGACGCGCAGGACCTGCTCGCCGGCGTGCGGCAGGACGGCACCGTGTGGATGTCGCACGGCGACAAGGTCGCGAAGCTCGGGCCGGGCTTCCAGGTGCTCGCCAAGAGCGCGCCGTGTCCGTTCGCGGTGGTCGGCGACCGCGCCCGCAGATTCTTCGGGCTGCAGTTCCACCCCGAGGTCGCGCACACGCAGGACGGCAGCGTGATGCTGAAGAACTTCGTGCTCGGCATCGCGAAGTGCCGCACCGACTGGAACCCCGGCAACCTCGTCGAGCAGAAGGTCGCCGCGGTGAAGCAGCTGGTCGGCGAGCACGGTGAAGTCGTGATGGGGCTGTCCGGCGGTGT
>JAEUHV010000508.1 GCA_016794485.1 Planctomycetota bacterium | reverse complement strand
TCAGCTCGCGGGCCGGCGAAGCCAGGTCGTAGTCGTACACGCACGACGGCGTCACCAACGACTGGTAGGCGATGCGGAACGTCGTCGACGTGAACTCCGGCGTGCCGCCCGCGAACGCCGCGTAGACCGCCTCGGGGAACGCGATCTCGCGCCAGGTCGACGTCGCGAAGTCGAGCACGCGGAAGCGCGGCAACGCTTGCGCCCGTTCGTGCACGACGGCATGCCGGGCGAACAGGTCGAAGCCCGACACCAGGACGTCGTCGCGATGCGCCACGATCTCCTTGCCGGCGTCGAGACTCGCGGCCCCTACCGGGATCTGCACGACGCGGAAGTTGGCCCCCTTGTCGTTGCTGGTGACGAAGAACGAGCCGTCGCGATGGTCGACGCGGTAGCGATGGCCCTTCTTGCGGCCCAGCAGCGAACGCCACTCGCCGGCCGGCGTGGTCGCGTCGAGGTACCACCACTCCGCCGAGTCGGTGCTGCCTGCTCCGCACAGCAGGTACTTCTTGTCGCGCGTCCTGGTCACGCCGATGCGGAACAGCTCGTCCGGCTCCTCACGCAACAACTCCGGCGTCTTGCCGAGTTCGAGCCGCCAGACCTGGTCGGAACGTTTGGTGACCGCGTGCTCGGTGGCGAAGAACAACGTCTTGCCGTCCGCGGCCCATTCGACGGTGGTGACGCGCTGCGCGAGGTCGCGCCGCTCCTCGCCGGTGCGCAGGTCCTTCACGTGCAGCGTGTACTGCCGGAAGCCCGTGGTGTCGGTCGTGTAGGCGAGCAAGTGGCCGTCGTCGCTGTAGCTGGTGTCACCGAGCCCCAGGTAGGCGAGGCCCTTGGCCATCGCGTTCTGGTCGAGCACCACCTGCTCGGCGGCGGCGGCGTCGTAGCGGCCGTCGGCGGCGGCAGGGCGCCGGCAATGGATCGGATACTGCTGCCCCTCGACCGTGCGGGAGTAGTAGTGGAAGCGCCCGTCGCGCACCGGCACCGACAGGTCGGTCTGCTTCACGCGCGCGACGATCTCGCCGTACAGCTTCTCCTGCAGCGGCTGCAGGTCCTTCGTCACCGCGGCCGTGAACGCGTTCTCGGCCTCGAGCCAGGCCATGACTTCCGGGTTCTGCTTCTCGCGCAGCCAGAACCACGGATCGGAGAACGTGCGGCCGTGCCAGGTCGCGGTGTGCGGCACCTGCTTCGCGATCGGCGGCTTTTGCGCATCCTGGGCGGGCGCAAACGACAGCAGGAACGCGAACGCGGCGGGCGCGACGATCGGCGGGTTTCGGTGCATGCGGGCGCGTTCCTACGCCGCACCGGCACCGATTGCGAGGCGGAGTCGTTCAGTTCGCGGCCTGCAGCGCTTCGAGGCGGGCCTTGGCGCGCGCCAGCTGCGCGGCACTGCCGGTCTGGTCGCGAAGGGCGGCCAGCACCTCGATCTCCTGCTGCGTCGCTTCGATCTCGCCGCGCACCAGCACCCGCACCGCGGCGTACTTGCGCTGCAGGGTCGCGAACTTCAGCTGCACGCGCTTGTTGTCGAGCCCGGAAACCACGCCCGCCTCGTGCTGCTCTTTGGCTTCCGCCGCTTCCATCTCGGCGAGTTCGAGGTCGCCCTTGAGGTCGAGGCAGCGCGACACCAGCTCGGCGACGTCGTCGGCCGACGTGCGGGCGCGCGGGGCCGGCTGCGGGTCGGCGTTGGCCGAGCCCGGAACGGGAAGCCGAGCGGGAAAAGCCTTCAAGTACTGGTCGTAGTAGCGACGGTACATCTCGGGCAGGACGACCCTCTTCGCATCCTGTGCTTCGGTCGAGTTCGCATCCGCAGAGGCAGCGGCCTTCTCGAGCAGTTCGTTCACCCGGACCGGATCGGCATCGGCATCCGTGCGAGGACCTTCGGCCAGACGCTGCAGTGCACGAATGGCGGCATGCGCCTCTTCCGTCGTCGGTCGCATGTCGCCGACCCGGGCCAGCTGGTCGAGGACCCGCAAGGCTTCGTTGCCGTCGGGTGTCGCCCCATCGGATCCGGAATGGGCGTTCGGGCTCGGCACTGCGGCAGGAACCTGGTCGCGCGCCTGCTTCTGCTTGTGCTCGTCGAGCAGCGCCCGCAGATTCGCGAGCTCCGTGTGCAGCGCATCGATCTGTGCGCGCAAGGCGTCGTTCTGGGCGACCAGCTCGCGCCGATGCGGCTCCTGCGCCGCCGCCGGCACGCCGAGCGTCGCCGCAGCGACACCGACGAGCGCGAACGCGGCGAGGGTCTGGACGGAACGGCGCACCAGGGAAACCGGCGCGGACAAACGACCTTCACGTTGCAGCAGCATCTGGATCCTCCGGAAGAACTCGGACGGGCGATGGAACACGGGCACGGTGCCGGCCGCGGCGAGTTCGGGCTCGGCGCGTTCGGCGAGATCGAGCAGGTCGCGCGCGTAGCGCTCGCGGCCGGTGGCGGCCGCCGCGGCGTCGTCGGCGAGCAGTTCGGCGTGGAAGCGCACGTCGCGCGCGAGCCACCACAGCAACGGGTGCGCCGCGAGC
>JAEUHV010000434.1 GCA_016794485.1 Planctomycetota bacterium | reverse complement strand
GCTCGCGGTCGCGCGCCGGGTCGAGGCCCGGACCTCGACCCTCGAAGTTCGGTTGTTGCTGAAGGGCGCCCAGGCGCGGTTCCTCGCCGGCGAAGCAGAGTCCGCCGCCGGGATGCTGGCCGAGGTCGAACGCGTCTGCGCGCAGCCGGAGCACACCGACGTTCCGGGCCTGCTGCGTGCGTTGCGCGGCAATGCCGGCCTGCACGCCCGCGCCGGCCGTTCGCAGGCAGCGGTGCAGCTGCTGACGGCCGGAGTCGAGCTCTGCCGTCGGCGCAGTCCGCGGGGCAGTGGCGACACCGTGCTGCTGCTCGAGGAACTCGGCATCGTGCACCTCGGGGCGGGGGACCGGGCGGCGGCCCTGGCCTCGTTCCGCGAGGCGCTGCGCGGGCTCGAGGCGCTACCGTCGCCCACACCCGAAGCGCTGCAGCGGCTGCGGCAACGCGTCGAGTCCATGGCATCGGGGAAGTGACCCGCCGGGGGATATCCGGCGCCCGAAGTAGAAATCCGTGGCCGTCGTCGTCGGCGGACGGCGGATGAGGGGGCAGTCACAAACTCCCCATGAACCACCCCGCCCTGCTCCGTTCCGTCCTCGCCGCCGCCACCGCGGCCGCGTTCACCGTTCCCGCCACCGCCCAGCTGGTGCAGAACCTGGCACTCGCCAACGGCACCCACTCGTGGGGCGCGCCGTACTGGACCGAGGACCTGCCCGACGCCAATGCCGAGGCCGGAGTCGTCGACCACCTGAACTACGTCTGGTGGCTCGAACTGCACTCGACGCAGGTCGTGCTGCAACCGGGCACCTACATCGCCCAGGCCAAGGTCGCGAAGATGAGCAGCACGTCCGGTCGGTTCGACCTGACGATCGAAGCGCGCGCCGGCACCACCGTGCTCGGCAGCTCGCTGCTGGCCGCCGCCAGCCAGACCGTCGACACCTACGTCTGGTCGCCCGAGGTGATCTTCACCGTGCACCAGCCGACCGCGGTCGACGTCGTGGTGCGCAACACGTCGGGCACGCAGTACAAGCAGAACTACCGCTTCGACACCGCGCGCATCGGCTTCGTGCCGGTCGGCCCGGTCGTGCAGCACGAATCGCTCGACACCTGGGGCTATGCGAACGAGCCGTATTACGACCGCTACGTCGTCGAGCCGGGTTCGGTGTACGGGCGCGTCGCGCAGCGCAACGCGCTGAACGGCCTCACCTGGCTGGACCTGCGCAAGACGCGGTCGATGGCGGCCGGCACGCACGTCGCGAACGTCCGGCTGCGCAACACCAACGGTCTGGTGCTGGGCGGCTCCTACGACATGACGCTCGAGGCGATCGATCCGGTCACCTTCAACGTGCTCGCGTCGGTGACGATCCCGCAAGCCGCGCAGACGGCCGGTACCTGGGTCACGTCCCCCGACCTGGTGCTGGTGTTGCCCCAGGCGCAGGACGTCACGTTCGCGGTCTACAACCACCTCCTCCTGGAGGGCTTCGGCTACCAGTTCGACAGCTTCTCGGTGCGGTCGAGTGCGCCGTCGTTCACCGCCTACGGGGCCGGCTGCGGCGGGCTCACGCTGGCGCAATCGGTGGGTGGCCAGGTCGGGACGTCGATGACGTTCGACCTGGGCAATGGCGGTGCCGCGCTGGTCGGCATCTTCGCCTTCGGTTCGCCGGTGCCGTCGATCCCGCTCGACTTCCTCGGCGCGACCGGTTGCCTCCTGCACGTGACCCCGGACGTGCTGCTCAGCGGCGTGTTCGCCGGTGGCACCTGCAGCGCTTCGATCCCGGTGCCGAACCTGGCGACGATGTTCGGGCTCACGCTCGACATCCAGGGCGCGGCGCTCGACCCGACGGCGCCCGGGGCGCTGAAGACCGCGAACGCCGGCCAGACCTACATCGGCCTGTGAGCGGCGCCGCGACGGGGCGCCTCACGCGCCCATCGCGTCCTTGAGCCAGGCGCGCACGAACTGCCACTCGCGGCGAACGGTGCGTTCGGACGAGTCGAGCATCGCGGCGATCTCCTCGTGCTCGAGTCCGGCGAAGTAGCGCAGCATGACGACTTCGTGGCCGCGCGGGTTCTCCTGCGCGAGGCGCGCCAACGCTTCGGACAGCGCCAGCACGTCGAGATCGGGTTCGGGCAGCGCGAGGCCGGCGGCGGGGTCGGCGTCGTCGAGCGGCACCGGCTTCTGGCCGCCACCGCGCTTCAGCCGTGCCCGCGCGCGCGCCCGTTCGACCAGGATGTCGTGCATCGCGCGGGCCGCGGCGCCGAAGAAGTGGCGCCGACCCTGCCAGGCCTTGTCGCCGCGGGCCTGGATGCGCAGGAACGCTTCGTTGACCAGCGCGGTCGGCTGCAGCGTCTGGCCGGCCGGCAGCGCGCGCAGGCGGGCGGCGGCGAGCTGGCGCAGTTCGTCGTAGAGCAGGGCGACGAGTTCCTCGGCCGACGACGGGCCACCGGACGTGGTGCGGGGCGGATCGTCGGACGGCACGTCGGGCATGGCGGGCGGCAGTGTCGCCACAGCCGACGGCCACGGCAACGGGGGGCGGTGCCGATCCGCGGTTGCACTGGCGAGTCCGTTGTCGTTCGCTTGTGGGCCGCGTGAAACTCGTCGCCTTCGCCACCTCGTCCGCTCCCGTCCGTCCCGGCGCCCTGCTCGACGCCGACAGCGTGCTCGACTTCGCGCATCCGGCCTTGGCAATGCCGGCACGGGCGCAGGCGAACGACGCCTACGACCTCGCGCATCCGTTCCTCACCGCGGCGCGCGAAGCGGTCGACAAGGCGCGCGACGCCGCGACCCGCGAACGCTGGCGCGCGGCCGGTGCCGTGCTGGCCCGAAGCTCGGTGCAGCTGCACGCGCCGGTGCCGCGCCCCGGCAAGATCCTCTGCATCGGCCTCAACTACCGCGACCACGCCGCCGAGCAGAACGCCGAACTGCCGAAGCGCCCGCTGCTGTTCAGCAAGTTCGTCACCTGCGTGCAGCGGCCCGACGGGCCGATCCGGATCCCACGGTTCAGCACGCAGACCGACTTCGAGGCCGAACTCGGCGTCGTCATCGGCCGGCGCGCGTCGCGCGTCGGCGAAGCCGTGGCGATGCAGCACGTGCTCGGCTACTGCAACCTGCACGACGTGTCGGCGCGCGACTACCAGTTCGGCGACGGCCAGTGGCAGCGCGGCAAGTCGTGCGACACGTTCGCGCCGTTCGGGCCGTTCGTGGCGACCACCGACGAGATTCCGGACCCGCACCGGTTGCGCATCCAGCTGCGGCTGAACGGCAAGACGATGCAGGACTCGAACACGAACCAGCTGGTGTTCGACGTGCCGCAGCTGATCGCGTCGATCTCGGCCGACATCACGCTGGAGCCGGGCGACGTGATCGCGACCGGCACGCCGCCGGGTGTGGGCTGCTTCCGCAAGCCGCCGGTGTGGTTGCAACCGGGCGACGTCTGCGAAGTGGAGATCGATGGGCTCGGCGTGCTGCACAATCCCGTGGTCGCCGCGGACACCGCCGACGCGGCCAACTGAACACGCCATGGACCTGCAGCTCGCCGGCATGGTCGTGGTCGTCAGCGGAGGCTGCCACGGCATCGGCCGGGCGATCGTCGAGGCGTTCCTCGGCGAAGGGGCGCGCGTCGTCGTCGGCGACCGCGACGCGGCGGCAGGTGCGGACCTGGTCGCGCGGCGTGGTGCGGCTGCCGACGTCGCGTTCGCGGCGGGCGATCTCGCCGATCCGGCGGTGTGCGCGCGGCTCGCGGCGCTGGCGGTCGGGCGCTTCGGCGGGATCGACGTGCTGGTCAACAACGTCGGCCGCAACGACGGGGTCGGCCTCGACGGCGACGTCGACGCGTTCCTCGGTTCGCTGCGCGCCAACGTCGGCGGCGCGTTCGCCCTGCTGCGCGCGGCGCTGCCGAGCCTGCGCGCAAGGCGCGGGGCGGTCGTCAACATCGGCAGCAAGGTCGCGGTGACCGGCCAGGGCGGGACCAGCGGCTATGCGGCGGCGAAGGGGGCGATGCTGGCGTTGACGCGCGAATGGGCGCTCGAACTGGCCGACGACGGCGTGCGCGTCAACGCGGTGTGTCCGGCCGAGGTGTGGACGCCGATGTACGAGCAGTGGCTCGCCGGCTGTGCCGATCCGGCGGCCGAACGGGCGCGCATCGAACGTTCGATCCCGTTGGGACGCCGGTTCACGACGGCACGGGAGATCGCCGACTCCGTGGTGTTCGTCGCGTCGCCGCGCGCGAGCCACACGACCGGGCAGGTGCTGTTCGTCGACGGCGGCTACGTGCATCTCGATCGCCGATGGACACCGACTACGTCGTGACGGCGGGCGAGCGCCTCTGGGCGATCGAAGTGAAGAGCGGGCGAACGATGCGCGGCGGGGGGCTGTCGGCGTTCCGGCGCGTGCATCCCAACGCGATCCCCGTCGTCGTCGGAGCGGGCAGTGTCACGCTCGAGGAGTTCTTCGCGGTCGACCCAGCGGCATGGTTGCAGTCCCTCGGTTGAGAGTCGTCGAGCGCCGAGTCGGAACAGGAGCCGCGAGGCACCCGCTGGTCGGGCACCGATGTGCCGTTGCGGCTGGTGGGGTTCCTCGTGCGCGGTCGCGAGGGGGTGATGACCCACCACGGCACCTCGTTGCACGTGCACCCGTTCGCTACCGCGGGCAACGGCCGGCGCACGACGGGGCACGTCGACGCGGGGAACCTGGCGGTGGGGGCGACTCTGCGCGTGGCGGCCAGGTGACGGCTACGGCCGCTCGGCGGGGGCCGGACCACCTCCAGAGGACGGCGGACGCATTGCAGCTGCGGCGCTGTTCCGTAGCGTGACCCGGGTGAGCCACGTCGTCGTCGAAGTCCGCCACGCCGCGAGCCTGTGCTACGCGATGCAGCAGTCGGCCGTGCGTTGGTTGCACGCGATCGAAGTCCGCAACGACGGCGACCAGGCGCTGCGCGACGTCGAGTTGACGATCGTCTTGTCGAACGGCCTCGCGGCGCCGTGGACGCATCGCATCGCCGAGCTGCCGCCGCGCGACAAGGTCTCTGTGCCGGCGCCCGACCTGGGGCTCGCCGCCGCCGCGTTCGCGAACGTCGTCGAACGCACGCGCGTCGACCTCTTGGCGACGCTGCGGCAGGGCGACGCCGTGTTGGCCGAGGCGCGCAGTGGTCTCGACGTGCTGGCGTGGAACGAGTGGCCCGGCCTCGCGGTGTTGCCGGGACTGTTGGCGGCGTTCGTGCAGCCGAACCACCCGGCGCTCGTGCCGCTGCTGCACGACGTGTCGGTGCGCGTGCACAAGGCGACCGGCAGTGCCGCGCTCGACGGCTACCAGAGCGGGGATCCGGCGCGGGCTCGCGCGCTGCTGGCGGCGGTGCACGACGCCGTGGCCGCGTGCGCGATCACCTACGTGCAGCCGCCGCCGAGCTTCGAACAGCGCGGCCAGAAGGTGCGCACGCCGGAGCAGGTCGTCGGCGATCGCCTCGGCACGTGCCTCGACCTCGTGCTGCTGTACGCCGCGGTGCTCGAGCACGTGGGTCTGCAGCCGCTGGTCGTGCTGCAGCGTTCGCACGCGTTCGTCGGCGCATGGCTCGTCGGCGGCAGTGCGGCGGGACTCGCGATCGGCCCGGCGGTCGAGCTGCGCAAGCGCGTCGAACTCGGCGCGCTGGCGGTGGTCGAGACGACGTTGGCGTGTGCGTCGAATGCGCAGCCGTTCGCGGTCGCCAGTGCGGCGGCGCAGAAGAAGCTCGGCGACGACGCGGCGTTCGACGTCGCGATCGACGTGGCCGCCGCCCGCCAGACCGGCATCCGCCCGTTGCCGGTGCGCACGAATGCGTTTGCGCCCGGAGTGCCGTTGCCCGACGCGCCGCCGACGGTCGCCGGCGACGTCGATCCCGACAGCGAGCGGGCCGCCACGGTAGCCGCGGCGGAAGCGGCGGCGCCGCCGCCGCCGCCGGAGCCGCCGAAGGACCGGCTCGAGCACTGGAAGCAGAAGCTGCTCGACCTGTCGATGTGGAATCGGCTGCTCAACTTCGCGCCGACCAGGAAGTCGGTGCCGCTGTGCGCGCACGACCTCGAAGCGCTCGAGGATCGGCTGCAGGCCGGCAGCCGCGTGCGCGTGTTCGCCAAGCCGTCGCTCGGCGATCCGAGCCAGGATCCGCGCGACCTCGAGCTGGCGTCGGCGCGCGCCGGTTCGGACCTGACCGCCGACTATCTCGCCGAGGAACTGAAGGCGGGTCGATTGCGGGCCGACCTCGAGGCCGAGGATCTCGAAGAACGCCTGGTCGAGATCTTCCGGCACGCGCGCACCTCGCTCGAGGAGACCGGCGCCAACACGCTCTATCTCGCGATCGGCTTCCTGAAGTTCTTCGAGTCGCCGACGGCGGTGAAGCCGCGCAAGGCACCGTTGCTGCTGGTGCCGCTCGTGGTCGAACGGCTGTCGGTGCAGGACGGCTTCCGGTTCGTGATGGACGACGCCGAGCCGCGGCTCAACACGACGTTGCTGCAGTTCCTGCAACACGACTTCGACCTGCGCGTGGCGCTCGGCGACACCCCGCCCGAAGGCGACGACGGCGTCGACGTGCGGGCCGTGCTCGACGCGTTCCGGGTCGCGGCCCTGGCGATGCCGCGCTGGGAGGTCGAGGCGTCGGCCTGCATCGGCTTCTTCTCGTTCACCAAGTACCTGATGTGGCTCGACCTGGCCGACCGCGACGGCTTGCTGCACAGCCCGGTGCTGCAGCACCTCGTCGAGCGGCCTGGCACCGCGTTCGCGCAAGAAGCCGGCGAAGTGGCCCGCGAACGCCTCGATGCGGTCGATCCGGCGGCGACGTTCTGCCTCAAGGACGCCGATTCGAGCCAGCTGGCGGCGGTGTTGGCGGCGGCGGGTGGGCGTTCGTTCGTGCTGGAAGGCCCGCCCGGTACCGGCAAGTCGCAGACGATCACCAACCTGATCGCGCAGTCGCTGGCGACCGGCAAGCGCGTGCTGTTCGTCGCCGAGAAGCGCGCCGCGCTCGAAGTCGTGCACCGCCGGCTCGCCGAAGTCGGGCTCGGACCGTTCTGTCTGGAGCTGCATTCGAGCAAGAGCGGTCCGAAAGCCGTGCTCGCCCAGCTGCAGGCCGCACTCGAAACAGGCCAGGTGCGCGAGCCGGCGGCGTGGGCGAAGGTCGCCGACGACTTGCAGGCTGCGCGTTCTGCACTGAACGACCTCGTGCACGCGCTGCACCGACCGCGTGCGCACGGCTTCTCGGTGTTCGCGGCGATCGCCGAATTGGTGGCCTTGCGTGGCGTCGCGGCCCAGAAGCTGCCCGAACTCGACGGTGCACCCGTGGAACGCGTCGCCGCGGCCGAGACCGCGGTCGCGCGGCTGGCCGCCGCCGCCGAACCGATCGGCGTGCCGTGCCAGCATGCGTGGTGGGGGGTGCGGATCGCAGCGTGGACGCCAGCCCTCGGGCGCGAGATCGCACCGGAGCTCGAACGTCTGGCCGCGGCGGTGCCGCCGTTCACCGGAGCGATCGCCCGGCTCGTCGAAGCGTTCGCGGTGCCCGGGGTCGCGGCCGCGCCGAGCCGCACGCAACTCGACGCACTGCGCGCGATCGTGCGCCTGTTGCAGACGCCGTCGTTGCCGCCGGCCGCGCTGCTGCGCGTCGAATGGCGGGACTTCACCGCCTTGCTCGCCGCGACGATCGGGACGGGCCGGAAGCGCGACGCGGCCTGGGCGCCGTTGGCGGCGCGCTGGCGGCGCGAACTGCTCGGCCTCGACCTCGATCGGTTGCACGCCGCATACCTGCGCGGCGCGTCGTCGTTCTTCCTGCTGCGCTGGTGGCGCCTGCGCGGACCGAAGGCGGAGTTGGCGCGGGTCGGGCTCGGAACGATCGGGCCTGTGGCCGGTGTCGTCGCCGATCTCGACGCGGCGCGCGCGGTTCGTGCCGAGGAGCGTGTGCTCGCCGCGAGCACCGCGGTGCAGCAAGCGCTCGGCGCCCACTGGCGTGGGGGCCTCGCCGACTGGGACCAGATCGCGGCGTGGCAGCAGTGGATCGCCGACCTGCGGCGGGCCGTGCTGCAACTCGATCCCGGTGCGTTGGCTCCCGACGTCGGTTGCCTTCAGGCGATCGCGCGGCAGCTCGACGGGCTGGCCGAAGGAGCACGTGTGCTGCCGCCGCTGCTGGGGGCATTTGCCGCGGCCGACGAGACGTTCACGGCGGCGATGGCGCGCGTGCACGAACGGCTCGACGTCGACGTCGATGCCGCGTTCGCGCCGGCGGCGACGCCTGGGTTCCTGCCGGCGGTGGCGGCCCGCGTGCAGCGTTGGCAGGCGTCGATGCCGCAGCTGCGCGACCACGCGGCGTTCCAGAAGGAGCACGACGCAGCGCTGGCGGCCGGCGTCGCCCCGCTGGTCGCCGCGCACGACGTCGGCGAACTGGCGCGCACGGTGCTGGTGCCCACGTTCCGTGTGTCGTTCCTGCAGGCCTGGCTCGACGCGGTGCATCGCGCCGAGCCGGACCTGGCGCACTTCCGCGGGCTCGACCACGAACGCGCGATCGCCCGGTTCGCGGAACTCGACGAACGACAGATCCGGCTGGCGGCCGAGGTCGTGCGCGCGCGCCTGTCGGCGGCGGTGCCGCAGCTGCGCGACACGCAGGTGGCCAGCAGCGAACTCGGCATCCTCGAACGCGAACTGAAGAAGCAGCGCAAGCACCGCCCCGTGCGGCGCCTGTTCGGCGAGATCCCGGGCCTGCTCGGCCGGCTGGCGCCGTGCATGCTGATGAGCCCGCTGTCGGTGGCGCAATTCCTCGCCCGCGGCGCCGTGCGCTTCGATCTGGTCGTGTTCGACGAAGCGTCGCAGATCCCGATGTGGGATGCGGTGGGTGCGATCGGGCGCGGGACGTCGCTGGTCGTCGTCGGCGACAGCCGGCAGTTGCCGCCGACGACGTTCTTCCAGCGGCAGGCGCAGGGCGACGAGATCGGCAGCGACGAGATCCCCGAGGATCTCGAGAGCGTGCTCGACGAATGCGGTGCCGCGGGCCTGCCGCGCCTGCACCTCGACTGGCACTACCGCAGCCGGCACGAGTCGCTGATCGCGTTCAGCAACCACCACTACTACAAGAACCGGCTGCTGACGTTTCCGGCCCCGGCCGCGGTCGCTCCCGGCCTCGGCGTGCGCAGTGTGCGCGTGCCGGGGATCTACGACCGCGCCGGCTCGCAGCAGAACCGCATCGAAGCCGAAGCCCTCGTCGCGGAGGTCGTGCAGCGGTTGCGCGATCCGGTCCGCTGCCGGCAGAGCGTCGGCGTCGTGACGTTCAGCCAGAAGCAGCAGGTCCTGGTCGAGGACCTGCTCGACCAGCAGCGGCGCGTCGATCCGGCTCTGGACGCCGCGGCAACAGCGATGGCCGAGCCGTTGTTCGTGAAGAACCTCGAGAACGTGCAGGGCGACGAACGCGACGTGATCCTGTTCTCGATCGGTTACGGCCCGGACGCGCAGGGGCGCGTGTTCGAGAACTACGGTCCATTGAACCTGCAGGGCGGCGAACGTCGCCTCAACGTCGCGGTGACGCGGGCCCGCCGCGAACTGGTCGTGTTCACCTCGATCGGGCCGGAACAGGTCGCCAACCGCACCGCGGCGATCGGTGCTGCACACCTGCGCGCATTCCTCGACTACGCGCAGCGCGGCACCGTGGCCTTGCAGGAGGCTGCGAGCCGCGATCCGTCGCGGGGCACCGACTCGCCGTTCGAGGATGCGGTGCGCGACGCGCTCGTTGCGCGCGGCCACGAAGTGCACACGCAGATCGGCTGCTCCGGTTACCGCATCGACCTCGGCGTCGTCGATCGCGACGCCCCGGGCCGCTACCTGCTCGGCATCGAATGCGATGGCGCCGCGTACCACGGTGCGGCCACTGCGCGCGACCGCGACCGGCTGCGCGCCAGCGTGCTGCGCGGGCTCGGATGGCGCTTGCATCGCGTCTGGTCGACCGACTTCTGGCTGGATCCAGCCGGGGAGATCGCGCGCATCGAACAGGCGTTGGCGATGGCGCGCGACGCGGACGTCGCCGCGGCCATCGCTGCCGAAGTGCGGCCGCCGATCGCCTCGCCCGAGCCGGCGGCCCCGGTGGTGCCGGCAGCCGCCGTTCCGGAGGATCCCGTCGCGCCGAGCCGCATCACCGGCGAGCCGTCGTCGGCGCCGCCGGTCGACCCGGACGGGCCGCGGCCGTATCGCCCGTGCGCGTTGCCGGTCGTCGGCTCGCCCGAGGAGTTCCAGGCCGCGGCGGCGCTGCGGTCGCTG
>JAEUHV010000412.1 GCA_016794485.1 Planctomycetota bacterium | reverse complement strand
CGGTCGTGCCGCCGTCGAGGAACGACCCCTGCGGCCGGTCCTGGTCGGCCAGCAGTTCGTGCTGCGCCAGGACGGCGAAGGTGCGCGCATCGAGCCGTTCGAAGCGTGCTGGCGTCGGCGACACCAGCACTGTGGCCAGATCGGCCGCCATGGCGACGCTGTGGGAACGCATCGGCTCGTTGTGCGCGGCGAGTACTTCGCCGGCCGGCCCGGAGTGGCGGCGCAATCGGCCGTCGCGCGTGGCGATGACGAGGTCCCCGTCGGCGGCGATGGCGATCAGATCGATCGGAGCGCCGTCTGGTTCGGGCGGCCGGCGCCAGCGCAATGTGCCGTCGGCGACGCTCCAGACGGCGAGGCCGCCGCGCTCGCTGCCAGCTGCCAGCGTGTGCGCGTTCGCATCCAAGGCAACCGCGGTGATCGCCGCGTCGTCGGCCTTCATGCACAGCAGGGAGGTGTCGAGGCCGAGGGCCGCGTGGTGCCATTCGAAGCGGCGCAGCTCGGGCGGACAGCTCTCGAGCAGCCGTTCGGCTTCGACGCGGTCGCCGGCCTGCAGCGCGGTCACCGCCGCGCGCATGCTGGCTTCGTAGGCCTTGTCGCGTTCGGCGAGTTCGGCCAACACGGCGCGGTCGCGTTCGGCCGCGATCGCCAGCGAGATCGCAACCGGACCGAGCACCACGGCCACCAGGATCGACAGCAACGCGGCGCGCCAGGCGGGATGGTGATGTAGCCAGCGCATCCCGCGCTTGGCCAGCGTGGTCCGCCGCGCCGTGATCGGCCGGAACTCGAGGAACGCGCGCAGATCGGCGCCGAACGCGGCGGCGCTGGCGTAGCGCCGTTCCAGGCGCTTCTCGAGTCCCTTCATCACGATGGCGGCGAGGTCGGGGGCGAGGTCCGGCAAGACGTGCAGCAGGTCCGGCGGATCGGTCGTGGCGATGCGCTCGAACACCTGGGCCGTGTCGTTGCCTTCGAACGGGCGCCGTTCGGCCAGCAGTTCGTACATCGTCGCGGCGAGGCCCCAGACGTCGGCGCGCGCGTCGATGCGCGAGCTGTCCTTGATCTGCTCCGGCGCCATGTAGTGCGGCGTGCCGGCGTAGGCCCCGGACGGCGTGATGCCGAGCCAGGTGGTGTCGCGGGCGAGCCCGAAGTCGGTGAGGGCCGGCGAACCGTCGCGGCGCACCAGGATGTTCGACGGCTTGACGTCGCGGTGCAGCACGCCCTCCTGGTGCGCGTGTTCGAGGGCGTCGCACAGGGCCACCGCCATCTCGACCAGGCTGCGCACGCTGCGGGCGCGGCCGGTGGTCGGGTCGATCCGGGCGATGGGGGCGCCGTCGATGCGCTCCATCGCGAAGAAGTGCGCGCCTTGTTCGTTGCCGACCGCGTAGACGGCGACGATGTTGGGATGCTCCAGGCGGGCGGCCAGCGTCGCCTCGCGGCGAAAGCGCGCGACGGCCTGCGGCTGCAGGGTCACGTGCGCCGGTAGCACCTTCAGGGCCACCTCGCGATCCAGCGAACGTTGGCGAGCGCGGTAGACGACGCCCATGCCGCCGCGGCCGAGTTCCTCCAGCAGTTCGTAGTCGCCGATGCGTCGCGGGCTCGAGGCCTCGGTCGCGATCGCGGCATCGGCCACGTCCGGGTCGGTGAGCATCGCCTCGAGCAGGTCGCGCAACTCCGGGTGTGCCGCGAGCAGGGCCTCGGGGCCACCTGGACGCCCGGCTGCCATCCAGTCGGTGAAGGCAGCGAGGGCTTCTTGCAGCTTCAGCATGGGCGACGACGGGGGCGCACAATGCTACTCCGCGAGGGCCCGTTTGCAGTGCCGCTGACGTTCGCCCGCGCCAGAACCTGCACCGGTCCTGTGTGGTTGTGCGTCGGCCTCCGCTCTAGGGGTGGCATCGGCTCGAAACGAGCCGCTCGGTCCCAACGACATGCGCAACCTCCTACCCCTTTC
>JAEUHV010000275.1 GCA_016794485.1 Planctomycetota bacterium | reverse complement strand
CAGCTGCGACGTCTCGGCCGCATCCCCACGCGTCTGCCACAGCTCCGGGGCGGCGACGCCACGCGCCAGGACTTCGCGCACCTTCGCCGTGCCGTCCTCGTCGAGACCAAGCTGCTCCGCCAGCTTGCCGCTGGCGATGCGCGCGAAGTCGGCGGCGTCCTTGGCCTGGACCGGCTGCGAGTACGGATGCGACAACACTCCGGCGCTGAACAAGGACGCACCGTCGTGCGTGCCGCCGCCCGGCGGGAACGCCACATTGCCCTGTTCGGGCTGCAGCACGCCGCCGACCTCCTTGAAGAACCGCTCCTTCATCTCGACCTCCGCGGCCAGCTGCTCGAGGTCGAACTCACGGCTCGAATCGGCGATGGACTGGCTCTCGGCCGCGAACGCACGCACCAGCCCGGCGATGGCCTGCTGCTGCGACGACGACAACGGCTGCCCCGCCGCCTGCAGCGTGCTCGCCAGCGAGTTGGCCGCGATCAGCGGATGCGTGTAGCTGCCGTTCGGACCGTAGCCGGGCAACCCCGACTCCAGCATCGCGGGCACCTGCTCGACGAGCTGCATGTTCAGCTTGGTGACCTTGATGGCGAGGTCCATCGGCATCTCGGCGCCTTCCTTGCTCATCGCCTCGGCCAGTTGCGCCAGCAGCGGCCCCATCTCGGCGGTGGTCGTCCCGATCTTCGTCCAGTCGATCTTGGCCAATGCCGCGGCGAACTTCGGATCGTCGAACGTCACCGAGGTCACCGGGGCCACCACCGGAGCCGTGGCCGGTGCCGGCTCGACGACGGGCGGCGGCGGCGTCACCGGATCACGCTGCACGGAGGCGGCCGCGACCAGCGCGTCCTTCTCGTTGGTCGCAGCGGCGAGCTTCTGCTTCAGGCCCGCGACCTCGGCCCGCAGCGTCGCCACCTCGTCGGCCTGCGCCTCGAGCCGCACGACCTCGCCGGCATTCGCCGAACCGCCGTGGGCCATCACCTGCCACGTCACGACGCCCGCGACCACCGCCAGCGTCAACGACGACGCGGCGACCATTCCCTGCTTGCTGGTGAACTCCATCGAACGAACCTCCAGTTCCGTGCCCTTCTCGGCGATCAAGGTGCCGAACGGCACCAAGGTGAACGAACTCGCGCGCACGCTGCGCAGACGGTTGCCGGCGACGAGCGGCAGCGGCACCGGCCGCTGCCGCTCGGCGCGACCGACGATCACGCCGTCGACGACGCACTCGACCGAACCGGCCAACACCTCGACGTCGACGCGAAAACCGCTCGCCCCCTGCTGCCCGCCCGGTTGCGCAGGCGCGGCCGCGGACCACGCGACCCCGACGGCGACCGCAACGAGCAGCAGGGCGACGAGCGCCCAGCGCCACAGCCCAGCGCCGGCGGCGACCGGTCCCACGGTCGCTGCCGGCTGCAACTGCGGCAATGGGCCCCGTGGACCATCCTGGAGCGCCGCGAGCACGCGCGCCGACAGATCCGGCGGCCGGGTGCCGTGCACTTCGTGCAGCGCCGAATCCCAGAGCCGATCGTCGCGATCGTTCATGCGCCCGCCTCGCGACGCTGTTCGACGCACGTCTTCAGCGCCTGCCGTGTGCGGCGCAGCAACGACTTGACGCCGTCCTCGCCGAGACCGAGGCGCTCGCCGATCACCTTGCGCGAACACCGTTCTTCGTAGTGCCAGCGCACGACGTCGCGCAGCCGCCCGGACAGCCCGTCGACGCAATGGCGCAGGTGCACGAGCGCGTCGGCGCCGCCGTCGTCCTGCGCGAAGGTGCGCCACGTCGACTCCAGTTCGTCGAGTTCGGCGTGTTCGAACGGCGGGCGCCGGAACGAGCGCACGTAGAGGTTGCGCACCACGGTGCGCAACCAGCCGGCGGTCTCGGCCTCGCTGGACTCGCGGAAGGGTGCGCGCAGCAGCTGCAGGAACGCTTCCTGCACGAGGTCGTCGGCGAGCTCGGTCGAGGCCCCGAGGTAGCGCACGTAGCGCCAGACCTCGTCCTGATGGCGGCGCACCAGGCGCACCACCGCGTCGGCAGGGATCGAACGGACCTCGGTCACGCCCCCAGAATCCCCGATGGCGCCAAAGGGTGCAGGGAATTCCGGCAGTGCCCCCGCGAACGCGGGTCCCATCCGGAGACCGGGTGTTCAAGGACTCGACACTTCGCGCCGATCTCTCCTGCACGCCGGGGCGGCCGTTCGGCCGCGCGGTGGAGGGAAGAATGACGTCGATCCGATCGCACGGCGACCACACGCGGCTGCGCCAGATGGAGCAGCTCGCGTCGCGCCGTGACCGCACCGCGCGCCGGCTGGCCAGCGGCAAGCGCCTCGCCGGTGCCGCCGACGACCCGGCCGGTCTCGCGATCGCGACCCGGCTGGCCGCGGGCGAGCGTTCGGCGGCGCAGGGCGGCCGCAACCTCGCGGACGGCCAGGGCCTCGTGCGGACCGCCGAGGCTTCGCTGCAGTCGAGCCAGGACGCCCTCGGGCGCATGCGCGAATTGTCGGTTCAGGCGCAGAACGGCACCCTCTCCACGGACGACCGGCAGACCATCCAGCAGGAGTTCGACCAGCTCGCGGCGCAGCTCGACCAGACAGCGGCCGGTGCACAATTCGCAGGTCGCCCCCTGATGGATGGCTCGATGAGCGGCGGCCAGGCGGCCGTCGTCACCGACGGTGCGGGCGGCGACCACGCGGTCGACGTGCCCGACCTGCGTGCAGCGGCGCTCGGGGTCGCGGGGCTTGCGGTCGACGCCCCCGGCACCTTGGCCGCGATCGACGGCGCGAGCGCTCGCGTCGGCGAGGTCCGGGCGACCTTGGGCGCCGCGGACCACACCCTCGAACGGCACGGCCGGCAGCTCGGGGCTGCCGGCGAAGCCCTCGAGGCCGCCCGTTCACGCATCGAAGACGTGGACGTGGCGCAGGCGGTCGCGGAACAGGTCCGCGATCGCATCCTGCTCGGGCTGCAGGTGTCCGGGCAACGCGTGGCGGGTTCCGCTCCGCGTCGGCTCCTCGACCTGATGGGGTGATGCCGATGCGTACCTCACACCACCGTTGCGCGCGTTCCGACCACGACGTCAAACCGCCGCGCCCGCCGCCCCGGTGACGTCGGCCGGTCGCAAATCGGGACGGCCAAGGCTGCGACGGGCCCCCCGCCGGCACGGGCTCCAGGCGACGGCGGATGCGCCCGACCGTCCAAGTTCGGTACGAGCCACGGACAGGTCCCCGGTTGACGGTCTTCCTGCCAGGGCCATACTCCTTCGACCTGCTCCGCTGTCGTCGCGTCGCCCCAACGCGACAACTGGGCCACCCGCAATGCACGGCCCGGCTCCAGAGGAACCCCACCCCATGCGAATGTTCGTCATCGCAGCGAGTCTCGCTGCCGTTCTCCCCGCCCAGGATCCGTCGGACACCCTCGATGTTGCGAGCCGGAAGGCCGCATACACGGCGTTCCAAGCCAAGGATGCCGAGCTGGGCGCCAAGTGGATCGCCCAATGGAGCGCTGCGACCGCGACCCCGACGTCGATCTACGGCACCGGCTTGAAGCTCGACGACTGGCGCGAAAACACGCTCGAGGAAGCGCGCCGCCACGCGCTGCTGCAGCTGCAGCAGCACAAGGTGATGCTCGGCCTCGGCACCAGCGACTTCCGTGAGATCATCGGGGCGCGCATGGGCCGCACCTGGTCGTTCGTGTTCGACCAGTACTACGCCGACCTGCCGGTCGTCGGCGGCCGCGCCGACGTGCGCATCAACATGAAGGGTGTCGTCGCGATGCTCGGCAGCCTCGCGGTGCAGATCCCGCAAGGCTTCTCGACCGTGCCGACGATCGGCGAGGAACTCGCGCTCGCGACGGCGTGGGCCAAGCTCGGCGCCGATCCGACCGGCGTGCCGCAGCCGGGTGCAGCCCGCCCGACCAAGCTGGTCATCTGGGCCGATCTGGCCAAGACCGACGACATCGCCGAACCGCACCTCGCGTGGGAAGTGCCGATCAGCAACGTCGACAAGAACGGCTTCGGCCCCATCGGCCGCTACTACGTCGACGCCACCACGGGCGCCGTGCTGAGCTACACCAACGACAAGCACGAGTGCGGCCTGGCCAGCTGCAACAAGCCGGGCCACGTCGCGCCGATGGCGCGTCCGGAAGTCGCACCGACCCGGACGGAAGCCGCGGCGCCGGTCCTGACGACCGTCACCGTGATGGGCTGGACGCGCACGGGCCTCGACGCCACGGCGGCGTTGGTCAACGTGCCGATGGCCCGCCTCACCCTGACGGTGCCGGGCGTGGGCACGGTCACGACCGACGCCAACGGTGAGTTCACGATCGACATCGCCGCGGCGGTCAACATCACGATCGGCGCGCTCGACGGCACCCACCACGGGGCGATGATCGACACCACCGCGAGCGGCCCCAGCGGCACGTTCACGGTGAACCCGGGCGTCAACACGACGATCCAGCTGCTGACCAGTGCCGCCACGACGAACCAGGCCGCGCACACAAGTTGCTCCTACTGGCTCGACCAGTCCAACGAGTGGGCGCGTTCGATCCTCGGCAACTCGGCGGAGCTGAACACGGCCGACGCGATCTCGCCGCAGGTCAACCAGACCGGCACCTGCAACGCGTACTACACCGGCAACTCGGTGCACTTCTATCCCACCGGCGGCGGCTGCAACAACACGGCGTTCTCGACGGTCGTGACGCACGAGTGGGGCCACGGCCTCGACGAGCGCTACGGCGGCATCAGCAACGTTACGGGCGACGGCCTCAGCGAAGGCTGGGGCGACATCCTGGGCTGCTACCTGATGGACAGCCCGAACCTGGGCCAGGGCTTCCAGACCCCGGGCGTCGCGTTGCGCAGCGGCAACAACACCAAGATGTACGGCACCCAGTCCGAGGTGCACGCCGCCGGCGAAATCTGGATGGGCTTCGCCTGGAAGTACCGCGAGAACCTGCGCGCCAACTACGGCACGCCGACCGCGATCGCGGTGTCGAACGACACGGTGGTCGGTTCGATCGTGGCCGATGCGACCAACCAGGCCACAGCCGTGCAGGAAGTGTTCATCGCCGACGACAACGACGGCAACCTGCTGAACGGCGTCCCGCACTACGCCGAACTGAGCGCCGCGGCGATCGCGAAGGGCATTCCCTACCCGCAGATCCAGCTCGCGTCGGTCACGCACACGACGCTCGGCAACACCGCGCAGCGGCTCACCCCGCGCCAGGTGCTGGCCACGGTCGCGCCGATCAGCGGCTCGATCAACCAGGTCCGCCTGCACTACAACGCGGGGGCCGGCAACCAGCAGCGCAACATGCACCCGACCGGCGCGGTGAACGGCTATGAAGCCCTGCTGCCCGGTGTCATCGTCGGCGCGGTCAGCTACCACTTCGAAGTGGTGCACAGCACGTCGACGGTCGTGCGCTACCCGGCCTCGGGGGAACTGACCTACACGGTCACCGGCGGCACGTTCGGCGGCTTCTACAGCGAGAACTTCGACAGCGGCGCCGCCGGCTGGACGACGGGCCTGCTGTCGGGTCTCACCAACGACTGGCAGCTCGGCGATCCGGCCGGCAAGACCAGCACGACCAGCGGCATCACCTGGATCGACCCGCAGAACGCGGTGTCGGGCCTGAACGTCTACTCGACCGACCTCGGCATCGGCACGTCGAACGGCCGCTACCCGAACAGCGTCAACGAGTGGCTGCGTTCGCCGATCGTCGACTGCTCGGGCAAGGCGGGCGTCAAGCTGCGCTTCCAACGCTGGCTGTCGGTCGAGGAAGGCCTCTACGACCAGGCGACGGTCTGGTGTAACGGTGTGCAGGTCTGGGCGAACCCGACCAGCGGCCACACCCTCGACACCGCCTGGCAGTCGATGGAGATCTCGCTGCCGATGGCCGACAACAACCCGTCGGTGCAGCTCGAATGGCGCCTGACCACCGACGTCAGCCTGAACCTCGGCGGCTGGCAGATCGACAACGTCGAACTCGGCGAGACGATCGCCCCGACCGTCGACTGCGACTACACGCTGCTGCCGGAACAAGCGGCGCAGGGCACGGCCATGACCGCGACGATTTCGACGCCGGGTGGTTCGCGGCCGTTCCTGCTCGGCCTCGGCGACACCGTCGGCCCGACCCTGGTGCCGGGTTTCCCCGCCGTCTACATCGGCGGCAACCTCGTCGTGCTCGGCGGCTCGACCGACGCCGCTGGTCTCGCCACGTTCCCGGCCACGGCCCCGACGATCGCCTCGGCGATCGGCGTCAAGCTCTACAGCCAGGTGCTGACGGTCGACGCGGGCTTCACGACGTTCGTCGTGTCGAACCCGTTCTTCAACCTGTTCACGCAGACGCCGTGATCCCGGCTGCGGCCGCGCCCAGCGGCCGCCCGACCGACGCGTGACGCGCCCGCCATGTGCGGGCGCGTTCGTTTGCAGGGCGCCGATCCCGGCCAGCGCGCGGTGCGCGGCAGTTCGTCCTGCGGGTCGTCGACGCGTTCGGGCCGGAGCGCCTCAGAACGTGATGCCGCCGCCGACGAACACCTGCTGCCGTTGCAGCTCGGTGTGGTCGCGCCGGCCGAACAGGTCCGTGTCGACCTGGCCGATCGTGGCGTGGCGCAGTTCGTAGCCGACGTCGACGTTCCAGCGACCGAACAGGGCGCGCAGGCCGATTCCGGCCTCGCCGCCCCAACGCAACGGCGTGTCGCGGTCGGTGCCGCCGTGGAAGTCCTCGCGGAACCACGCGACGCCGAACTCGCCGCCGAGGCGGCCGATGGCATCGAGGGCACGTTCCTGGTTGCCGAGCAGACGCAGCGTCGGCTCGAGCACGAGCCGGGCGCTGGCACCGAGCCATTGCCGTTCGACGCCGGCCCGTTCGTGGCGCAGCGTCTGCTGGTCCACGGCGAGGCCGAGGCGAACCGGCAGGCGGACGGCGCCGAGTTGCGGATGCCAATGCGAGTGCACGAACAGGTCGCCGCCGACCAGCGCCGCGTCCGCATCCGCCGGCGCCACGCCGTCGTTGATGCGCACGCCGTGGAACAACCCGGAATCGCTGCTGGTGAAGCTGCCCGACAAGCCGATGCCGGACGAGTTTTCGTACCCGAGCGACACCACGTGCGCATCGGCGCGGTCGTCGAGCCGGGTTCCGGCCACGTCGACGTGCACCTCGGCGAAGCCGTAGGTCGCATGCACGGCCGAAACGGGCACCCGGAACGGTCGCGCCTGCGGTTCGCGCTGGTCGATGTGGCCGGGGTCCTGACGCCGGCCAGGAGCGCCGTCGATCACCGCCCGCAGCGCGGCCGCAGGTTCCTGCGGCCGATGCAGTCGCTCGAGCCGATCGCGGCGGATCGCCGTCCAGTCGGAAGTCGGCGGCGCCGAGCAGGCGGCGAACACGGCAGTGGCGAGCAGGGCGGTGCGGCGCATCGATGGATCGCCGAAGCCACGCTCCGGCGTACCAAGCTAGCCTCCCACCACGAGCCAGGCGGTGCCGCGCCGCCAGCGCGCGTGGCGCCGCCGATGGCAATGGGCTCTCGCGGTCCAGGAATGGGACTACTGCATCACCACATCACGGCGCCGCCACAGTGGCTGATGGCCTGGCCGGTCATCCCGCCCGCCGCCGGCGAACAGAGCCACTCGACCGAAGCGCCGATCTCGTCGGGTCGCAGCATGCGGCCGATCGGCACCGCCGCAAGCGCGCGAGACCGCGCCTTGCGGAACGAGACCTTGGTGCCCTTCGCCAGCAGTTCCATGCCCGCCTTGGCCATGTCGGTGTCGACCCAGCCCGGGCACACGGCATTCACCGTGATGCCGCGCGGGGCCAGTTCGAGCGCCAACGCCTTCACCAGGCCGATCAGGCCGTGCTTGCTGGCGCAGTAGGCCGTGTAGCCGGGCACACCGAAGCGGCCGAGCACCGAACTCACCACGACGATGCGGCCGCCGTCCTGCAGGTGCGGCAACGCGGCGAGGATCGTGAAGAACGTGCCGTCGAGGTTGGTGCGCACGATCTCGTCCCAGCGGTCGGGGCCGGGCAGCGCGCAGCCGTTCGGGCCGCCAATGCCGGCGTTGGCGACCACGACGTCGAGACCACCGAAGCGTTCGCCGACCGTGGCGACCGCCTTGGCGAGCGACTTCTTCCGCGTGACGTCGGCGGCCAGCGCCATGCAGTCGCGGCCGCGCCCGGGCAGGGCGGCCAACGTGGCGAGCAACGGCGCCCGCCGCCGCCCGAGGATCGCGACACGGTCGCCGGCGCCGGCGAGCACCCGGGTGATGCCCGCACCGATGCCGGAACCGCCACCCGTGACGAGGCAGCGACGGCTCACGCGCCACCTCCCGCCCGCGCCATGGCCACGACTTCGCGGCAACCGGCGCGGATGCCCGCGGCCACGGCACCGATGCGAGCCGAGAACATGTAGGCCGGTGCCGTCACGATGCGCTGGTCGCGGTCGACCACGCACGCCTCGACGGCACAGTCCTGGTGTCGTGCCCCCATCGCCACCAGCTCCCGCGCCGTGCCCGCATCGTCGCCGACGGTGAGCAGCGGATGCGCGCTCGGACCGAACACCGCCGCCAGCAGCGCCGGCGCGATGCACCAGCCGCCGATCGGCTTCCTGGCAGCGTGCACTTCGCGCAGCAACCGCGCGACCTCGGGGTGCGGCGTCGCCTGCGCGCCCTTCGCGGCGAAGTCGCACAGGTTCTTCGCGGCGCCATAGCCGCCCGGCAGCACCAGCGCGTCGACGTCGGCCGCACGCACCGTGGCCAGGTCGCGAATGCGGCCGCGGGCGATGCGCGCAGCCTCGACCAGCATGTCGCGGCTCCCGGCGACGTCCGCCTGGGTCGCGTGGTCGACGACTCCGCGCTGCGGCCCGCGCGGCGCCATGCAGATCGCCTCGACGTCGAGTTCGTCGAGGGCCAGCAGGGTCAGGACGGCTTCGTGGATCTCCGAACCGTCGAGGAAACCACAGCCCGACAGGACGACACCTACCTTGCACTTCATGGGGACTCCGGGGAGTTTCGACGATCATGCCGACGCGCCGCGCGCCCGCCATCGTGTTGTCGCTGCTCGCTGGCGCCTGCACGCCGGCGGCATTCGGCTGGAACGACCAGCTGCCGAGCCCGCTGCAGCGCTACCGCGACGCGTTCACCGAGGCCGTCGGCACCGAACTCGTCGAGACGACCACGCGCGACGAACTGCTCGGGCGCCTCGATGCCGCGGCGGTGCTGTGGCTCGGCGACCACCACGCCAGCTCGGCACTGCATGGGCTGCACTTCGACCTGCTCGACGCAGTGGCTGCGCGCTGCGCCGCCCGCGGCCGCGGGCTCGTGCTGGCGCTGGAAGCCGTCGGCGACGCCGACGAAGCCGACGTCGCCGCATTCCTGGGTTCGACCATCGAATTGCCGGAACTGCGGCGACGCATGCGGTCGCGCTGGAGCGGCTCCTGGCTCGACGATCCGGCCCTCGACCCGTGGTACTACCGCGCGCTGCTCGCGTTCGCCCGCCGCGTCGGCGTCGCGGTGCGCGCCCTCGAGCCCGTGCCGCGGCTGCCGCTGGCGGTGCGTGACCCGGCCATCGCGGCGCGCGTCCTTGAACTCGTGGCCAGCCACCGCGGCAGCCTCGTGGTGGTCGTCGTCGGCCAGGCGCACCTGCTCGGCGAAGGCGACCTGGTCGGGCGCACCGCGCTGCCCGCCCTGGTCGTCGGCGGCGAGCCGCCGGCGGCATTGCGTCGGCGTTCCTCGGCGCCGCGCCCGCGCGGCCAGTTGCACCGCAGCGACGGCGGCGTCTGGTGGTTCGCCGAACTGCTCGCCCCGGCCGAGTGACCGGCCGGTTCAGGCCTTGGTGCCGCCGGCGTTCGCCATGGCCCGCGCCGCCAGCTGTCCGGCGATGTCGAGAGCGGCGACGCGGTAGGCCTCGGCCAGGGTCGGGAAGTTGAAGATCTTCTCGACGAACATGTCGAACTCGCTGCCGGTCATGATCGCCATCTGCGCCAGGTGCACGAGTTCGGTCGCGCCCTCGCCGAGGATCTGGCAGCCGAGGATCTTGCGCGTCGCCGCGTCGACGACGAGCTTCATCATGCCCTCCTGCGTGCCGCTGATCTGGCCGCGCGCCAGCTCGGCGAACTTCGCCCGGCCGACCACGACGTCGTGCCCAGCGGCCTTCGCCTCGGCCTCGTGCACGCCGATGCTCGAGATCTCCGGCAA
>JAEUHV010000355.1 GCA_016794485.1 Planctomycetota bacterium | reverse complement strand
GCGGTCGTCGCGGCGCGCGTGCAGCCGTTCGAGCGCATCGCGCTGCAGACCGTTTTCGCCGAGCCACACTGCCGGCCGCGGCGCGGCGGGCCGCCGCCGTTCCCAATGCTGCGCGACGCGCTGCGCGAACGGCGCGATCGCAGCCGGCTCGCCGAGGAAATCGAACCCGGCCAGATCTTCCGCGTGCTCCGGCACGGTCCGCAACGATCGCGCCGCGGCGAACCGCACCACGTAGTACGGATCGTCGAGCAACCGCGCGAGGAACGGTGCCATCCAGTCGACTCCGGCCGTGCGCTGCGCCGGGGCATGGCCGTAGCTCCAGGCCGCGAGCAGGCGCAGTCCCGCATCGCCGGTCAGCAGCCAGCGCACCGACGCCGCGACGGTGCGCTGCTCGTCGTCGAGTGCCGGCGCTGCGATGCCCCAGTCCTTCGCCAGGGCGTCGGCCGTCCACTGCAGCGTCCGATCGAGGTGGCACAGGTTGCACGCGTTGGGCCGGCCGGTCGCGAGCTCGCTCTGCACCGAGGGACTGGTGATCTGGTGGCTCCGCGACGCCTTCATCAGGCCGGTCGACGTGTGCGGCATGTGGCAGTCGTAGCAAAGGCTGCCGCTCGAGCCGGGCGTGTGGTGCGTGTGCGCCGCAAGGGCCGCCGGCTCGGCGAACCGTTCGTGGCACTGGGTGCACGCAGCATTGCCCCGATGTTCGGGCCGCATCTGCTTCGCACGCCAATCCGCCGGCACCGCGCCGTCCTCCGTGTGCATCGTGTGGCACGAGGTGCAGTCCATCTGCCGCTGCGGGTCACCGTGGGTGTAACACGGCGACTGGCGCAAGCCGCTGAACTCGCGCCCGGACAACCGCACCTGTCCGTCCGACCAGAACGAACTGCGCACGAAGTTCGGGTTCTTCTGCAGCTCGGCCCGAAGTTCCGGCGCGTCGGCGTCGTGTGCGCCGATGGTCAGGTGCGTCGCCTGCAGGTCGCGGCCGGGCCGGAACGGCGAGCCGTGCTCGCGCCAGCCGTCGAAATGGGCCGAGCGCAGGATCGAAACCGAATGGCAGTGGCCACAGACCTCCGCCGAGCGCACCGGCGGCAGCGCCGCTGGATCGACGATGCTCGGGTCGCTCCCCGCGATCCGACGACGGTAGCGGCCGAACGGTTCCTGGTTCGCGGCGACGTGCTTCGCACCGGGACCATGGCACGCTTCGCAGGCGATGCCGAGTTCGGCGACCTGCGTGTCGGTGCGATCGACGTCGACGCGCGGTGCCGGAGCCGTGGTGTGGCACATCGCGCACGAACGGTTCCACGTGCCGGGCTCCGGCGGATCGCGGTACTCGGGCGGCAACACGAAGACCGTCGTCAGCGGTATCCACTGCCGGGTCTCCAGCAGGAAGCCCATCGGCACCGGCGCCAGTTCGCGCTGTTCTCCGGTCGAGTACCACAACACCTGGACGTGGTGCGATCCGGTCAACTGCTCGACCGGGCGCGCCACGGTTCCGGGCTGCGCGCCGCCGCGTTCGAACACGGTCCACAACCGATCGCCGCGCCACTCGAGCAACACCGGCTTGCCGAACCAGTCGAGTTGGCGGCGATCGAACGCGTCGGCGAGGTTCGCCCGCGTCGCCACCTGGCTCATCGTGCGATGGAACGAACCGTGCCACGACGCGTGCTCGGCTGGATGGCACGAACGGCAGGCGCCGGAGCCGACGTAGCCGTCCGTCGACGCGACCCGTGGGCGGCCGTCCGGAGGTGGCGAGGGCGCCTGGCGCAAGCCGACCGACAGGCCGCATGCCGCCACCACCGCCACCGTCGCGAGCCATCGGATCGACACGCGCGGGAATCTACCGCTGCGAACGCCGCCTCGGCACGGCGACTTCGGCACCGGCTGGAATCCGTTGGCCGCCGCCGCCGCGACGTCGCTTGCCTCTACTCCTAGACTCGGTGACCACGATGAAGCACTCCCTCGCCGTCCGTTCGGGCTCGGCCCTGTTGCTGGCCACGGCGATCCTGCCGGCCCAGTGGCTGCAGCAATCCCCAGCCACGTCCCCCACGGCCCGTTCGGGCGCCGGCATGACCTACTCGCCGGTGAACAACGGCCTGCTGCTGTTCGGTGGCGGCAGCCCGGGGCTCAACGGCCAGACCTGGGTCTACGATGGCCTCGACTGGACGCAACAGGCACCGGTGACTTCGCCGAGCGCGCGCTTCGGCCACCAACTGGTGTTCGACAGCACCCGCGGCGTGGCCGTGCTCTACGGCGGGCTCGCGAGCGCCATCAGCATTCCGCCGCCCAACAACGACACCTGGGAATGGAACGGCACCGACTGGGCACTGGTGACGGTGCCGACCAATCCGGGACCGCGCTACCGCTACGCGATGTGCTTCGATCCGGTCCGCGCGCGCACGGTGCTGTTCGGCGGAGTCACGACGCAGTTGCTGGCTCCCCCGACCAACCAGACCTGGGAATACGACGGCACCACGTGGACCCAGGTGACCACCGCCGGTTCGCCCGGGCCACGCGACCGCGCGTCGATGTGCTTCCACGCCGGCATCGGCAAGGCGGTCCTGTTCGGCGGCTACAACGGCACGGCGTTCACCAACCAGACCTGGACCTACGACGGCGCCACGTGGACCCAGGCGAGCCTCGCCGGCCCACTGCCCGCGGCGCGCAGTTCGGCGGCGATGTGCTACGACCCGATCCGCGGGGTCTGCGTGCTGATGGGCGGCCAGGACGCGTCGGGAGTCATGGCCGACACCTGGCTGTTCGACGGCACTGCGTGGATCGCGCAGACGGGAACGACCCAGGCCGGCCGCGACCACATGCTCGCGTTCCTGCCCAACACCAACCAGTCGGTGCGCTTCGGCGGCTTCGTCGCCGCTCCGAACACGCTGTCGAACCAGACCTGGGAACTCGGCACCGGAGCGTTCGGACGCGGCTGCACCGGGACGAACGGAGTGCCGACGCTGACGGCACTGTCGGCACCGCAAGTCGGGCAACCGTGGTCGGTCAACGCGGGCAACCTCGAGCCGACCTTCAGCCTCGCGTTCCTGGTGTTCGGCTTCCAGCCGCTGCCCGGCGTCGACCTTGGTCCTCTGCTCGGCATGACCGGCTGCTTCGCGTACTGCTCGGCGGATCTGCTGCTGTCGATCCCCGGCAGCAGCGGCACCGCGGGCTTCACGTGGAACCCGGTCAGCGGCCCCATCGGCGGCACATTCTTCTGCCAGGCGCTGTGCCTGGACCCGACCGCGAACGCGTTCGGCTTCACGCTGTCGAACGCGATCTTCGCGACCATCGACTGAGTCACGGCAGTCGACTCCCGCGCGGCGCACTTCGGCGTATGCTGCGCCGCCCCGGCGCGGCTCGCCCCGCCTCGCGCCGGACATTCCCTCGCGTGAAGCCACTCTCGCCGTCCGTCCTGCTCGCCTCCTTGCTGTTGCTGCCGGCCCTGCCGGCGCAATATCGCTACACCCAGCAGGTCGGCCTCGTCACCGGCCCGACCGTGATGACCGAAGGGTGCATCCTCGTCGACGTCGACGGCGACGCCGACCTCGACGTGGTGTTCGCCAACGGCTACGTGCTGTCGAGCACCGGCTCGGCGATCCAACCGACGATCCTGATCAACAAGATCGGCCAGAGCCTCGGCCTCGTCGACGAAACCGCGGCGCGCCTGCCGACGCTGGCGATCAAGGGCACGCTGGTGGTCGCGTTCGACCTCGAGGGCGACGGCGACAAGGACCTGGTGTTCTCGTGCAACGGCCCGAGCCAACAGCGGGTCTACGTCAACAACGGTGCCGGCGTGTTCACCGACGAGTCGGTGGCGCGCCTCGGCGCCCTGAACATCGCCGCCGCCGGGCTCGCCTACGGCGACGTCGACCAGGACGGCGACTTCGACCTGTTCTTCAACGACGAACTCACGAACGGCCAGCTCAAGCTGTTCCTGAACAACGGCGCGGGCGTGTTCACCAACGTCACGGCGACGCACGTGGCCGTGGCACCGAAGACCAACCAGCAGGACGTCGTGCTGTGCGACGTCGACCTCGACTTCGACCTCGACGTGGTCAACATCGGCAAGTCGTCGGGCCAGCAGATCTACTTCAACGACGGCACCGGCCACTTCCTCAGCGTGACCACGGCGCTGCTGCCGGCGGGCACCGGCCTCACCTACGAAGCCGAAGCCGCGGACCTCGACCACGACGGCGACCTGGACCTGACGATGCTGTCGGTGTCGAGCCTCACCGACACCGTGCTGCGCAACAACCTGATCCCGTCGGGCACCCTGTCGTTCACCTCGCTGACGACGGCGCTGACCGGCGGCAACGGCGACGACGACAACGAATGGGTGTTCGTCGACTCGAACGACGACGGCTGGCTCGACATCGTCAACGGCTCACTGCAGAGCAACGGCGAGAAGCTCTACGTCAACAACGGTGCGTTCTCGTTCGCGCGACAGAGCGGCACGGCCGGGTTCTCGCCGCTGGTCGACAGCACGCTGGACGTCGCGGTCGGCGACCTGAACGGCGACGGCGTGTTCGACATTGTGACCGCGCAGGGCGAGTCGGGTTCGTTCCTGAACCGTGCCTACTACGGGACCGGACCGGCCGACAGCCAGCCACCGCGGTTCGTGCGCGTCGAACAATTGCCGGCGATGTCGACCCAGCCGGACGGGCCGTTCGTGGTTCGCGCGATCGTCCAGGATTCCGCGGTGGACGACGGCGAGACCAGCGTGGCTTCGGCGGCGATGGACTGGAGCATCACCCACGTCGGCGGCACCGCCACCGGCAGCACGCCATTGCGGTTCCGCGGTGGACTGCTCTACCGGGCCGAACTGCTGCCGCCACCGGGCGTGGTCATGAACGGCGCCTCGGTGACGTTCACGTTGCGCGCGACCGACCAGCGCGGCAACACGACCACGACTCCGGCGCAGACGTTCGGCGTCTGCGGCCTGCAGCGGTACGCACTCGGCCTCGGCGGCGCCAACACGGCGCAACTGTCCGCGACCGGCACGACGTCGGCCGGTGGCACCGCCACGTTCGCGTGGAGCCAGACCGGCGCGTCGACGCCCGGCGTGCTCGTCCTGTCCCTGGCCCGCGCCCAGGTTGCCTACCCGCAGGGCATCCTGGTGGTCGACCCGAACCTGTTGATGACGCTGGTGCCGATCGCCAGCGATGGCAGCGGTGCCGGCATCCTGCCCATCCCGATCCCCGTGGCCCCGCCGCTGGTCGGCTTGCGGGTCGCGTTCCAGGGCCTGTTCGACGTCCCGTTCCTGCTCAGCAACGGCGTCGACGTCGTCATCTGCCCGTGAACCCGCGGGCTGCTCAGCCGCCCATCGCTTCGTCGAAGCCGCGCTGTGCAGGCACTTCGCCGCACTGGTCGCGGTAGCCGGCGCGCAACGCGAGCCGCAGCTGCCGCGCCAGCACGTAGTCGCAGCCGTCGATCGCTTCGACCATCTTCAGGATGATCCGGGCGTCGGCACGATCTCCCGCGGCGTGCGCCTGGCACGCGACGAGCCACAGGATTTTCTGGTACGGCGTCTGGTGCACGGGCGAGGCGAAAGGCGGCGATCGGGTCGGCTCGTGTGCAAGACTCCAGCACCCGTCGATTCCTGGCCAGCGACACGGATCCGTTACACGCACCTCGTGCGCCCCGTGCACCTAGCACTTCTGGCACATGCACAGAGTGCTACGCAGTCGCTCGGGGGAACACCCGATCTGCTTCTTCGGCGCCGGTGGCTCCACCCCGTGCGCCGGTCTGGCCGGCTCTCTCCATTCCGGCCAGACCTCTTTCGCACACGGTTCCCGCCCCGGCCCCACAGACAGATTCCTGGAGACATGGACAGCCCTCCGGGGCCGGAGCGGGAACCAACTTTCGCGGAATGACCAGTCGGTGACACGTCACCGAACCGGGTGCCTAGCGTGCCGGCTCACGATCCTCCGAGTCCACGAGCATGCGCTTCCCCACCTCCTTCAGCATCGGCCTCTGCTGCGCAGCGGCCTCCCTGCCTTCCCAGAACTTCCTGACCCTGCCGGCCACGGCCGGGCCCGCGACGGAACTCGGCAGCTACAGCCTGCTGCCGTTCATGCAGCCGAACGCGCGCGTCCAGGTCTTCTACGACGCCCTGGAAGTGGCCGCGGGGCCGGTCGTGCTCGACCAGCTCGAGCTGCGCTACGACGGGCCGATTCCAGCCGTCGGCGCGCCGGGGCCGTTCAGCATCACGCGGCTGCAGATCAAGGTCGGCGTGAGCACGGTCACCACCCCGACCGCCGACTTCGCCGCCAACCTGACCACGCCGCTGGTCACGGTGTTCGACGGCCCGTGGACCTATCTGCCCGATCCGGGCTCGGCCTACCCGCACCCGTGGGGCGGACCCAGCGGGGCGCTGACGTTCCCGTTCACCACGACCGTGCCGCTGGCGCTCGCGCAGGGTGAGTGGCTCGTGGTCGAGATCGCGATGGAAGGCAACAACATCGCCAACTTCGGCTTCTCGCACGCGATCGTCGACGGTGCCACGACCAGCGGCGGTTTCGCCAACGGCAGCACCGCGAACTACGGGCAGGGCTGCGCCGCGGCCGCTGCGGCCCCGGACGCGACCGCATCGGTGTCCGGCCTCTACGGCCCGGGCGGCGTGCACCGGCTCGCAGGCGCCAACCTCGGCGCCAACGCCGCGGCCCTCGCCGTGTTCGGCCTCAGCAACAGCACCGCGTTCGTGCCGCTGCCGTGGACGCTGCCGGGCACGAACTGCACGCTGCTGGCCAGCCCGGATGTCGCGGTGCTGACCTTCGCCGACGCCGCCGGCTCGGTCGCCGGCCCCCAGGCGGTGCCGCTGGCGCTGCCGGCCGACCCGGCCTTCTCGGGCCTCGTCGTCTACGAGCAGTTCGCGTCGCTGGTGCCCACCGCCAATCCGTGGGGCATCGTGCTCAGCAACGGGGTCGCGGTCACGCTCGGCAGCTGGACCCCGCTCGGTCGCGGCACGTTCCTGGCTGCGCACGACACCGACGCCACCGCACCGCATGCGAACTCGCTGCGGGCCTTCGGCTACGCGATGCGGCTGCGTACGCTCTGACCGCGTGTCGGGTTCTCGCAGCGCCATCGCCTTCGGCCTGATCCTGGGCCTTTCGGTCGCCCTCCTGTTGTGGTGGACGATCTTCCAGTTGCTCGCCAGCGGAGAACTGGCGGCCGCCGGCGCCCGACTCGCGCAGGGCGACGTACAGGGCGCAGCGCGCGCCCTCGGTGCCGCCGACGTGCCCGACCTGCCGGCCCTCGCTGCGCGCCGCGCGTGGATGTTCGCCAGCGAAGGCGTGTTCTTCGGCCTCGTGCTGTCGGCACTGACGTGGCTGTACGTGGCGTCGGTCCGCCGCGAAGCGAACGCGCGGGCACTGCAGGACCGCTTCCTGGCCGGCGCCACGCACGAACTGAAGACGCCGCTGGCGACGATGCGCCTGCTGCTCGAGTCGTTGCGCGACGGCCGGGTGCCGGCCGAGAAGCGCGACAAGTGGCTCGCGACCGGATTGTTCGAAGCGGAACGGCTCGAACGCGGCCTCGACAACGTGCTGACCGCGGCGGGCCTGCGCGCGACGCGTCCGAAGGCCAAGCGCACTCCGGGCGATCTCGCCGTCGACGTGGCGACCGCGGTCGAGGCGATGCGCGGCCGCGCCCTCGCGGGAGGCGTGACGCTCGAAGTGGACTGCGACGGCGCGGCCACCTGGCTCCGGGACGCCGCGGCGATCCAGCTCGTGGTGCGCAACCTGCTCGACAACGCGATCAAGTTCTCGCCGGCGGGCGCGACCGTTCGCGTTCGAGCCGGAGTGCGCGACGGCATCGCCCACCTCGAGGTCCGCGACCAGGGCCGCGGCCTGGACAGCAACGAGAAAGTCCACGCGTTCGAACCGTTCTGGCGTGGCAGCGACGCCGCCAGCGGCGGCACGGGACTCGGCCTGCACCTCGTGCAGCAGTTCGTGCAAGCCCACGACGGCAGCGTGTGCGTGCACAGCGACGGCCGCGACCGCGGCTGCACGTTCACCCTGCAGCTGCCCATCGGAGCCCGATCATGAGCCGTTGGATCCTCGTCGCCGAAGACGAACGCGCGCTCGGCGAGATGCTGTGCGACAACCTCACCCAGGAGTCCTGGCACGCCGAACACGTGCTCACCGGCCCGCGCGCCCTGGAACGCATGCAGAAGGGCGGCATCGACCTGCTCGTGCTCGACGTGATGCTGCCCGGCCTCGACGGTTTCCAGGTGCTGCAGCGACTGCGCGCCAGCGGCGACACGACTCCCGTCCTGATCCTCAGTGCACGCAGCGGCGACGCCGACCGGATCCGCGGCCTCGAACTCGGCGCCGACGACTACCTCGGCAAGCCGTTCAACCTGCGCGAACTGCTGCTGCGGGTCGACGCACTGCTGCGCCGCCGTTCGCCGCCGCCGAAGGGCAGCGACCTGCTGGCGTTCGGCGGCAACCGGGTCGACTTCCGGGCCATGACGGCCGACCTGCACGACGGCCAGACCGTGCAGTTGACGACCACGGAGACCAAGTTGCTGAAACTGCTGGCCGGCCGGGCCGGCACGGTGGTCACGCGCAAGGTCGTGGTCGAGCACCTGTTCGGCAGCACCGCAGTCCCAACGGTGCGCACGCTCGACAACGTGGTGCTGCGGCTGCGCAAGCTGCTGGAGCCGGACCCGGCCACCCCCCGGCACATGCACACCGTGCGCGGCGTGGGCTTCCGCTTCGACCCCTGACGCCTGCGCCCGGCCGAATCGATCGAGGCCTTTCGCAATGTGCTGGCGGCCGACGTAATCTGCGCCGCCCCGGCCACCTTGCGCCAATACCGATGATCCCACGCCACGCATTGCTCTCCTTCCTCGTCGCCTCGGCCCCGCTGTTCGCCCAAGCCGAGATCGACCTCCGCACCACGGCCAAGAAGTCCACGGCCGTCTGGCTCGTCCAGGAGGACAAGCAGACGCAGATCATCGACGCATCGGGCCAGGAGTTCGAAACCACCACCACGATCCGCCGCACGCTGCAGGTCGTCGTGCAAGACGCCGACGACAAGGGCAACCTGGTCGTCGAATGCCAGATCGCCCGGATCACCGGCGCGATGGCGATGCCGATGGGCATGGGCGACATCGAGTTCGATTCGCTCGACGCGCCGAAGAAGGACGACGAAGAGGAAGACGACGGCGGCATGATGGGCTTCTCGCCGGGCGCCATGAAGAAGGCGCTCACGATGGGAGCCGGCAAGTCGTTCAAGGCCAAGGTCAGCCCGTACGGCAAGGTCGTCGAACTGCTCGATGGCTCCAAGGAACTGCTCGCCAGCGGCGAAGAAGGGGCGATGGGTGGAAACCTCGACCAGAACAGCCTCGAAGAGATGGTCGAGTCGGCCTTCGGCAACCTGCCGGAGAAGGCGACCGCCGTCGGCGCCAAGTGGCAGCACGTCGGCAAGGGCGGCAAGGCGCAGATGCCGATGGAGTCCAAGCTCGAACTGACGCTCGCCGCGGCGAACGACGAAACGTTCGAGATCACCGCCAACGGCACGATCGAGAAGCCGGCCGAGAAGGCCGACGACAAGAAGGCCGACGCCAAGGGCGAAGAAGAAGATCAGGCCGCCGAGATGCGCGAAATGCTGAAGGGCATGAAGATGAAGAACGGCAAGGTCACCGGCGCCACCAAGATCTCGCGCAAGGACGGCTTCGTCGTCGACGCGACGACGACCACGAACGTGGACGTCGAGATGGAGACGCCGATGGGCAGCATGAACATGACCATGAAGATGGTGCGCACCATCAATCGCACCAACGCGGCCGACGCGATGAAGAAGGCCGACGCCAAGGCAGAGGCGCCGAAGGAAGCAGCCAAGGACGAGACCAAGTCCGGGAAGTGAGCTGACGCGTCAGCGGCGCCAACGGTAGACGAAGCGCCGCTCGCCCCCGCGCAGGTTCCACTGCCCGCAGAACGTGGCCGCGAGTTCGAGGCCCGCGGCGTCCGCCAGTTCGACCGGGAGTGGGTGGCGCACGGCGACCACGAACTGCGCCGCTGGAACCTGCTCCCGACGCACGGCGTCGGCGAACGCGACCAGGGTCGTTCCCACTGCATGGTCGGCAGGCGGCCGCAGGTGGAAGTAGCCACCCAGGGAAGTCGCGTCCCCGCCAACGACGAGCACGCGCCCGTCGAACGCAGGCTGGTCGCGGAGCCAGTGCGCTGCGCGAACGGCGCCGAGGTTGCCCGCCCAGAACGAGGCGTAACCGAAAGTCAGTACGTGCACGAAGGCGAGCCAGCGCCCGTGCCATTGCGGCCAGCGGCCGCTGGCCGCGGACATTCCGACCGCGACGACACCGACCAGCATCGCCAGCGCCGGATACTCGAACCGCATCGCCTTGCGCGCGATGAAGCTGTGCGCGAGCAGATGGCCGAGGGCGCCCAGAGTGGCTGCGGGCAGCACGAACGCCCCGGCCCGCAACCGCTGCCAGGCCACCCGCACGAACGGCGGCAGCAATCCGACGAGCGGCACCACCCCGACGAGCCAGTAGAACCAGAACGGCTGCTGCGTCCACTTGTCGGCCGCGCCGAACTCGACGTTGCTGCGCAAGTACCGCCACGGCGTCGCGAGGAAGGTGCCGTGTTCGGCCAGATCGACGAAGCCTTGCACGCAGATGCCGGGAACACAGCCCGCGGCGAAGGCCGCTGCCGCCGCGAACCGCCGGCGCCACAACAACGCCAACAGGATGCCCGGCCCGAACAGGGCATCCTGGAACCGCATGCAGAACGCGAGCCCCAGGCACAAACCGCCCATGAACGCCAACCCGACGCCGCCCTCCACCGCGATCGCCGCCGCGAGCGACAGGCTGATCGCCAATGTCGGTCCAGACGGCTGCACACCCGCGATCATGAGTCCCGAGAGCGCGAACAGGAGCAGTGCCCGTCGTGGCATGGCGATCGGCCGCCAACGCACGACGAGTGACCAGAACAGCCAGGCCGGCAACAGCGACGCCAGCGCGTGCACGGCACGCACCGCCCGCAGGGTTCCGTCCGGATCCTCGAACCCCACGGCCGCGAGCACCTGGAACAGCCAGGCGAGCAACCACGGATAGACCGAACTGCGGATCCCTTCGACCCATTCCCAGGGCTGGTACCACGCCTGCCCGGTGGCCATGTGCCATGCCGGGTCCACGTACTGGTACTGCTGGTCGACGAACTCGAAGCCGTCGGCAAAGAAGATCGCCGGCAAGCGCATCGCGAACACCAGCAGCAGCCACCGACCCAGGGGCCAGGCCGGAGCATCGAACCAGGACTGCGGCCGGGCGGACGGGTCGAGCACCGAGCCATGGTGGCACGGCGGCTGCCCGAGGGAAACGACGCCATGGGCGCAGGTCGCTGGAATTCCGAGCCGACCCCCTGCATAGGATGGAGCCGATGTCGCACCGCGAAACCCTGCACGTCGCCGAGTTCCACGGCGACGGCATCTCCCCGGAGTTGTCCGCCAGCGTCCACCAGGTGGCCGCAGCCCTGCCGTTGACGGTGCAGTTCCATGCGGTCGACATGACGCTGCCGTCGCGGAACCGCGACGCCAAGGCCTGCTACGACGCCGCGATGGCGGCGATGCAGCAACACGGCATCGCGTTGAAGCATCCGACCGTCACGGAGAAGGAGAGTCCGAACAAGGTCCTGCGCGAACGCAGCAACTTCTCGGTCATCCATCGCCCGGTGGCGTCGCTGCCCGGGGTCAAGACGCGCCACGACGGCCGGGTCGACCTGCACATCATCCGGATCGCCGTGGGCGGCACCTACGAAGACGCCGGGCGCCGCATCGGCGACGACGTCGCCGTCTCGATCCGCGTCATCGAGCGCCGTCCGTCCCGCGAAGCCGCGCTGTACGCGTTCCGGCTGGCACGCCGCCTGTCGTCCGGCGTGGTCAGCAGCAGCAAGCACACGATCCAGCGCGCGACGGACGGCTTGTTCGAGGAGATCGTGCTCGACGTCGCGAAGCAGTTCCCGGACGTGCCGCACCACTGCGAGCTGTTCGACTCGCTGCTCTACAAGCTGCTGCTCAAGCCGGAGAACTACCGGGTCATCGTCACACCGAACGAGTACGGCGACTTCCTGTCGGACATGGCCTGCGGAATGATCGGCAGCCTCGGGCTCGGCGCTTCCGCCAACTATGCCTTCGACACCGCCGGCAACGTGTCGCTGGCGATGTTCGACCCGGCCGGCGGCACCGCACCCGACATCGCCGGCAAGGGCATCTGCAATCCGTCCGCCTCGCTGCTGGCGTTCGCGATGCTGCTCACCCACGCCGGCTTCCGTGGACTCGGCACCCTGGTGGACGACGCGGTGCGCGGCGCCATTGCCGCAGGCGAGTCGACGCGCGACCTCGGTGGCACCCTGAACACCGCCGACTTCACCGCATCCGTCTGCCGCCGCCTCGCCACGCCGCAGCCGCGCTGATCCCGCTCAGCCACGCGGCCTGAACAGCCGGTCGACGTGCACGCTGCCCTTGTGCTTGTCGGCGACCTTGCGGGTCCACTTCATCGCTTCGGCGACCGGGACCAGGACCGCGCCCTCGGGAACGGGCAGCCAAACCGCCTGATCTTCGTTGTCGAGGATTTGGCGGTCGAACTCGGCCGGGTTGTCGGCCCCCGCCAGCCGCTCGAGCAGGCGCATGTCGACCAAAGCCGATCCCAAGGCCACGTACTGCTTGGTCCGCCCCAACAGGTCGTCTGTGCTGACCTCGAACAAATCGGCAAGTGCCACCAGGTCCTCCCCGGTGGGAAACCGGGTGCCACTCTCCCACCGCGACACGGCCGATTCGTGCACGCCTAGCCGCTTGGCGACAAAGTCCTGCGTAAACCCACGGCGAGCACGCAGTTCGCGCAGCCGCGCCGCCAGGTGGATGGCCAGGGGACGTGGGGCTTGTTCTTCGGGTTGTTCGGTCACGCAGCTTGCTCGGTAGGGCGCATGGTCCTCTATCCCCTACGCAAAGGCGAGTTGCAGGTGGATATCGACTGCTCAGGAAGTCTGCAAGACTTTATGGAGAAGCCATTTCCACCAACGCAACCTGATTCTCTGTCGAGTCGGCATCCAATGCTGGCTTGACTATTGGTCATGCTAGTGGCAATTTTGGAACCATTCGTGACCGAGGAGAAGCCATGCACACCAACCCACACCAGCTCCTGCCCCACGCCTACCGGGCAGCATCCCAGGTGGTCCACAACCGCCTACTGGCCGAGGAGGCCGGGGAACGCGCCATCCACCTCTACACCCTGGCCATCCTGCACGGGCACCCACCCGAGCACCCCAAAGCGTGGCTTCGGAGCGTTGCCCGAAGGTCTGCCCTTGCCCTGCTGCGGTCGGGCTGGACCCGAACCCGATCGAGCGCCCCCGACGAAATCGCCGACCGCCAGGCGCCGTACCACACCCCGCCAACCTCGGGGGTCACCTTCGTGCGGGAAGCCCTCCCCGACACCCTTACCGCCCGCCAGCGCGAGGCCCTGGCCGCTGCGATGTCGTGCCACAGCACCCGCGCCGCAGCCCGTACCTGCGACATGCAGCCGCGCGACTTTCGCCGGTTCCTTTCCGCCATCTCGCGCCGCGGCAAGCGCCTCGCCGAGGAATGGCGCGGCGGCGACCCCCACGCCAACGATCCGGCAGTGGTGTTCGGCCTGGACACCTGACCACACTGGCGCAAGCCGGCCCGACGCGGGATGGTCCCGGGCATGATGCTCCCCATTGCTCCGTGGCCGACTGCGGCCGTGGTCGTCCTCGCGTTCTCGACCGCATGGGCCTGGCAGGATCCACAGCCGGGTTATCGCGACACGCCGAAGCTGCCCGATGGCTGGCGCGTACACGACGCCGACCGCCCACGTCCTCGGGTGGTCGACGCCGGGCCGGCCGGTGCGCCCGTGCCACCGCCCGCCGACGCCGTGGTGCTGTTCGACGGTGCCTCGCTGGCTTCGTTCCGCGGCCGCGATGGCGACGCGAAGTGGGCCATCGTGGATGGCGCGATGCAGGTGAACGGCACCGGGGACATCGAAACCAAGGCCGAGTTCGGCGACTGCCAGGTGCACGTCGAATGGGCGGCGCCGTCGCCGGCGAAGGGCGACTCGCAGGGCCGCGGCAACAGCGGCGTGTTCCTGTTCGGCCGCTACGAAGTGCAGGTGCTCGATTCGTTCGCGAACCCCACCTACGCCGACGGCCAGGCCGGTGCCCTGTACGGCCAGAAGCCACCGCTGGTGAACGCCTGCCGCCGCCCCGGGGAATGGCAGACCTACGACATCTTCTTCCGCGCCCCGCGGTTCAAGGCCGACGGCACGCTCGACCAACCGGCGCGGGTCACCGTGGTGCACAACGGCATCGTGGTGCAGCTCGACGAGGCCCTGCTCGGGGCGACCGCGCACCGCGCAGTCGCGAAGTACGAAGCCCACGGCGACAAGGGGCCGATCCGGCTGCAGGACCACGGCGATCCCGTACGGTTCCGCAACCTCTGGGTGCGGCCCCTGCAGCTGGAACGTCCCGCCGCGGCGAAGTGACTCGCCGCGCCGCCGCGATCAGCGCGAACCGGTGTAGCTGCCGAGCACCGTGTGGTCGTGCAGCAGGTTCGCTTCGTCGGCCTGGGTCAAACGCGTCGCCGTGGCGCCGTCCCAGGTGAACAGGTCGGCGGTCGTGTTGCCGGCGACCACCCGCGTGAACAGGATGCGGTCGTTCGCCGTCGACGCTTGGAACACGTCGTTGCCCGTGGTGTCGCTCACGACCACCGACGTGGTGCCCGAAGCGTCCCACATCGACAGGTCGGTCTGGCTGCTCGCGGTGAGCGTGTAGACGAAGTCCCCTGCATCGATGCCGTCGCCGGCGAAGGCGAGACCGGTGCCGGTGATCGCCGTTCCCCAGGTGCCGACGGAGACGTCGAAGACGTTCAACGCGGTGCCGTCCGTGCGCTGCGCAACCACATCACCGTTCGCCACGGCACCGACGGTCGTCGAAACCGCGCCGCCAGCGGCATAGGTGGCCGTGGCTGGCGTGCCGACCAGGGAGACGGCGAGCATGCTCGAGGTCGTGCCACTCGGGCGGATGAACGCGTAGCTGGTCGAGCCATCGCCCGACACCGCGACCACCTGGCTGATGTCGGCGGCGTTGCGCAGGGTCGCGCCAACGGCTGCATCGAGGTCGTAAAAGTACGCGTCGGCTTCGCTGCCGGACACCACGCGGTTCCAGACGACTTCGTTGCCGGTGCCGATGGCCGCAAACACGTCGTAGGCACCCGTGCTGACGGTGCCGCTCACGTTGGTCGTCTGGCCGTTGGTGGGGTTCCAGGCGAAGATCTCGCTCACCGCGCCGCTCTCGGCGGAGAACACCACCTGGCTGCTGGTGCCGTTCGCACGCCACGTCTTGTTCCACGTCGCGATGGCGGTCTGGTCCGACCCGATCTCGACGAGACCGACGTCCTGCTTCCAATAGAACAGGTCGGTTTCACCGCCCCCACCGACGCGGCTCATCACGATGCCGCCGTTGGGCAACGTGGCCACGACCTGCTCGGCCGTGCTGGCGCTGCCGACCGCCGTCGCCGCGTCGTCTTCGATGTCGTACGCGTAGACGTCGGCCTGCCCCGCGACGTCGACCTCGTAGAACACCAGGTCGGCCGAGTTGACGAACGCATCGATGTTGGCACCCACCGCGATCTCGCGGTCGAGCCCGGTGGCCGGGTTCCACAGGTGCAAGGTCGTCTCGGTCGTGCCCACTTCGGTGAACAGGATGCGACCGGTGCTGGTCTTCGCCTCGTAGACGAGATCCCCGGCGGCATCCGCCGCCAGTTGCGTCGTGACGCGCGTCAGCGGATCGAACACCCACAGTTGGTCACCGGCGGCGCCCTGCTTGCCGTAGACCAGGCGGCCGTCGGCCAGGCCCGTGACGAACGTGGGCACGGCCACCGAGCCGGCGACTCGCACGATTCCGTTCGTGCGCGCATCGAGCAGCAGGAGCCCGCTCTGGTCCTCGCGCACCACGGCGAAGGTCGCCGCCGTCACCTTCACCTCGAACGAACCGGTGGTCACCTTGGTGCCGTCCGTCACCGTGAATTCCACGGTGTAGACGCCCATCGTGTCGAACGTGTTCGAGTAGACACTGCCGGCGAACGACCCGCCGCCCGACGTGACGGCATAGGTCATCGCAGCACCTTCACGGTCGCTGACGTAGTCGTCGAGGTCGAACGTGAAGGTGGCGGCACCGGTGGTGGACTGCTGTGGAACCTCGCTGACGCGCGGCGAGGCATTGCTGACGCTGCTGCCGCCGCCGCACGCGGCGACCGAAAGCGCGAGGCCGGCGAGCAGCAAGTTCGTACGAGTCGGTGTGACCATGGATGGACGTCTCTGGGTTGCGATGCGGTAGGTTGCGGATTGCGACGCAGTTGGCATCGGCGAGCTCCTCCGTCGGCAATGAGCCCGACGCGATGACGACGATGCCAGGGCCGGATCCTGGCCGTTCGTCGAGAACTGCAGCGCTCAGGCAGAAGGAAGTTCGAGGCGCCCGAGCCCGAGCCAGTGGTGCACGCGCATCAGTTCCGCGAAGTCGGGGCGATGCACGTGCATCGGCACACGCTGCAGACGAACGTCGTCGCGGGTGAACGGCGGCGGTGGCTCGGCCGCGAACAACTCCGACCACAACCTGACCGGAGCGCCGAGGAACACCCGCTCGAACGGCCCGTGGCCGCTCTCCAGCTCGTGCAGGCGTTCGTTGGTCTCGACCAGCAGGCGCTTCCAGTTCTGCAGGCGGAGCCGGGAGCCGTAGCGCGAACGACCCCGCGTCTTGCGATGCAGCATCTGCGCCTTGCCGTTGCCGCGCACGACGTAGCGACGCACGGCCTTGTGCGCGACGAGATGGGATCCGTCCCAGCAGCCGACCGCCATCGCCCCCGCTCGCAGCAACACCGCGAGATGTACCCCGGGCGGCTGGCTCGCCCGCCCGGCATAGTCCCGCAGGCGTTCCCCGACGGCGATGCGCGGCGCCAGCAGCGGCACGCGCAGGCGCGCACCGCCGTCGCCGACGAAGGCGAGTCCGCGGCGATCGCCGCGCGCGTCGGGCCAGCGCGCCAGGAACGCCTGGATCTGCTCGTCGAGGTCGGCGAGCGTGAATCGAACCGCGCGCGGCGGGCGGGCTCCGGAATCGCGGTCCATGCGTGGCGACTGCGAGCATAGCCGCGCCAGCCGGAACTTCGGCCGCGCCGCGCCGGCGGGTAGGCTGACGCGCGCTTGCGCCTCACGTTCGTCGTCCACCAGTTCCCGCCGCACTTCTTCACCGGCACGGAACAGTACGCTCTCGCCGTCGCGCGCGAGTTGATCGCGCGTGGCCACGACGTCGACGTGTTCACGCTCGACCCGCGCCATCACGAAGCGGACCGGCTGTGGCGGGAGTCGCGCGAGTCGGTGGACGGCGTGCCGGTCCGACGCCTCACGTTCTGGTGGCAGCTCGGCAAGGACTGGGCGCGCATGGAGTATCGCCATCCGCTGATGGCGGCGGTGTTCGCGCGCCACTTGCAGGAACGAAGCCCCGATGTGGTGCACACGTTCCACCTGCGGCACGTCGGCGCCGACCTGATCGACGAAGTGGTGGCGCAGCGCCGCGGACTCGTCGTGTCGCTGACCGACTTCTGGTTCCTGTGCCCACGGGCGATCCTGATGCGGGGCGACGGCGCGCCGTGCGAGGGTCCACCAGAGGGCGGGCGCGGCTGCCTGCCGTGCCACCAACCCGAAGTGGCGCGCATGCTCGCCGACCACCCGGCGGCCCCCGAACTGCTGGCCTTGCACGCCACTGCCGCCAGCCACAGCCGACCCGGTTGGGAGCCGTTCCATCGCACCGGGGCCCTGCTGGATCGGCCGCGGTACCTGCGCGAACGGCTGCTGCGGGCGCACGCGATCGTCGCACCGACCCGCTTCCTCGCCGACGTGTTCGTGCGCAACGGCATCCCCGCGGACCGACTGGCCTGCCAGGGTTACGGCATCGACACGCACGGCATCGCCGCCGGGGCCGCCGCCGCGCGGCCGGCCGGTGCGCGGCCGCCGACGTTCGGGTTCTTCGGCACGTTCGCGCCCCACAAGGCGCCGCATCTGCTGGTCGAAGCACTGGCGCAGGTGCGCGGCGACTGCCGCGTCGTGCTGCGCGGCCGCGCCGCCGACTTCCCCGACTACTCGGGTCCGTTGCTGGCCGCCGCCGCCCGCGACCCGCGCATCACCGTGCTGCCGCCGTTCGCGCGGGCCGAGCTGCCCGCGGCATTCGCCGGCATCGACGCGTTGGTCGTGCCGAGCACCTGGCACGAGAACGCGCCGTTCGTCGTGCTCGAAGCGCGCGCCGCCGGATTGCCCGTCCTGGCCAGCCGCTTCGGCGGCCTCGTCGAAGTGGTGCGCGACGACGTCGACGGCGAACTGTTCTCCGCCGGCGACGTGCCCGACCTGGCCGCTTGCCTGCAGCGTCTGGTGGACGATCCGACCCGACTGCGCCGCTACCGCGACGCGGTGCGCCCACCGAAGACTCTCGCCGAGGCGGTCGACGAGTTCGAAACCCACTACCGGGGCGCAGCCGCGCGATGAAGACGCGCACGGTCGTCTGGCAGGGTTGGCCGCACGCCCCGGCGCCGATCGAGGCGCTGTCGCGTGTCGTTCGCCTCCGCGTCGCCAACGACGACGGCACGCTCGAGCCGGTCACCTCCCAGGTCGTCGACGAAGCCCATCGTCCGCTGCACCTGGGTCTCGGAGGCCAACTCTGGGAGCTCGCGCGCATCGTCTGGCAGCGCGTGACCACCCTGGCGCTCGCGCTGCTGGCGAACGTCACGGCCGGCAAGCGGCCTCGCCCCGCACCGACGACCGGCCCGACCGACGGACCGGTGGTGCTCGTCCTGCCGGTGCTGCCCGACCTGTCGCACACCTTCGTCTACCGCGAAGTGCTGGCACTGCTGCGGCTGCGGCCCGACTGGCGCGTGCTCGTGCTGCAGCACAATCCGACCGCCCCGGTGCATCCCGAAGCGCGCGAACTGACGGCGAAGGCGACCTTCCTGCCGCGCGAAGGCATCACGCGTTCGGCCGTTCGGGTGCTGCGCTGGCTGGCGACGCGGCGTGGCCGCGACCTGTTCGCGTTGTACCGGGCCGAACCCGGCGGTGCTGCCGCCGACCTGCTCGGCAAGCTCGCGCTGCGACACCCCAACCACCCCGGCAACGCCTTCCTGTTGGCGGACACGATCCGCACGCTCAAGCCACGCCACCTGCACGTCTACGGCTCGACGTGGCCGACCAACGTCGCGATGGGCGCGGCGCGGTTGCTCGGGGTGCCGTTCTCGATCTCGTCGTACGTCGACTTCGAGTTCGACTACTCGCACAAGATGCTGGCGACGAAGTTCCGCGACGCGCGGTTCTTCCGCGTCGTGACGGCGTACTGCAAGGCGCGGTTGCGCACCCAGCTGCCCACCGCCAAGGCCGAGCCCGAACGGGTCCCCGTCGTCTACCTCGGCCTCGACCTCTCCGCGTGGTCCGCGCGGCACGTCCCGAGCTCCGCCGCAGTACTGGTCAGCGCCGCGCGCCTGGTGCCGAAGAAGGGGCTGCACCTGGTGCCGCCGGCCCTCGCGGCGTTGCGCGCCCGCGGCGTGGCCTGCCGCTGGCGCATCGCCGGCAACGGCCCCGAAGAGACCCGCCTGCGCCGACTCTGCATCGACCACGGCGTCGACGACCTGGTGGACTTCCTCGGCCCGCTCGACAACGCCGCCGTGCAGCGCGAACTGCTCGCCGCGACGCTCGCGGTACTGCCGTGCGTCGTGGCCACCGACGGCGAACGCGACGGCATTCCCATCTTCCTGGTCGAAGCGATGGCGCTCGGCGTGCCGATCGTCACCACTTCGGTGTCGGGCATCCCCGAACTCGTGCGCGACCGCGACACCGGCTTCGTCGCCGTGCCGGGCGACGCGGCGTCGCTGGCCGAAGCGTTGGCCACGGCCCTCGGCGACGCGTCGCTGGCGCGCGCCGTCGGCGACCGCGGCCGCGCCGAAGTGCACGCGAAGCTCGACGTCGACGTCATGGCGCGCCAACTCGCCGCGGAGATCGAACGGTGAACGGCCTGGCGCTGCTCGTGCTGCCGTTCGTGTGGCTCGCCGCCATCGCGTTCGCAATCGCCACCTTGCTGCTCGACCTCGTCGCCACCCCGGTCGTGTGGCTGCTGCGGCGCCGCCAGGTCGATGCCCCGCCACCGACGCGCAATGCGTCGATCGTGGTCCTGAACTGGAACGGCTTGCACTTCCTGCGCGAACTGATGCCGTCCTTGCAGATCGCCGTCGCGCGCTGCCCGGGCGACCACGAAGTGATCGTGGTCGACAACGGCAGTGCCGACGGCTCGGCCGAGTGGCTGACGCGCGAATGCCCGTGGGCGAAGCTCGTGCGGCTGCCGCGCAACGTCTACTTCATCCGCGGCAACGCGGCCGGGGCGCGGGTCGCGTCGCGCGACCTGATCGTCTACCTCAACAACGACATGCGCGTCGACCCGGACTGGCTGTGCGAGCTGCTGCAGCCGTTCGCCACCGACCGCGACGGCGACCTGTTCGCGACGACGTCGCGCATCGAGATGCAGGAACCGCGCAGCGAAACCGGCCTGACGCGCTGTTTCCTGCGCCACGGCGAGATCCGCTTCGTGCAACCGCCCGGACAGCCAGGCGCGCCGGTGCCGGCCCTGTGGGCCGGTGGCGGCAGCAGCGCGTTCGATCGGCGCAAGCACGACGCGATCGGCGGCTTCGAGGACCTCTACTTCCCGATGTACGTCGAGGACGCCAGCCTGTCGTGGCAGGCCTGGCGTCGCGGCTGGCGCGTCGCCTACGTGCACGCGAGCGTCGTGCACCACGCGCACCGGGGCTCGTCGGCGAAGGCGTTCGGCCGCGCCCCGCTGGAACGGCTCGCGTGGCGCAACCGCGAACTGTTCTTCGTGCGCAACGTCACCGACCCGTGGCTCGTGCTGCAACACGCGCTGGCGATGCCCTGGAACCTGCGCAAACACTGCAAGCTGCTGCATCTGTCCCTGTTCGACGGCTTGCGCGCCTGGCTCGCCGCGGTGCCACGCCTGCCCATCGCCCTGTGGCACCGCGAGACGGCCCGACGCCACTACCGCCGCAGCGACCGCGAACTGCTGCGCTGCGTCAACGTTCGCTGACGACCGACCCGATCGCCGCGCGCAACGCCGCGAACGCCGCCGCGTGCTGGTAATGCGCTTCGACCAGGGCTCGTCCGGCGCGAACGAGTCCGGCCGCCCCGCCGCCGAGCAGGACCTCGCGCAACACCTGCGCCCCTTGTGCCGGCGCCTCGAACCGACGCCAGTGTCGACCTTCCTCGCCGAGCAGTGCTTCGGCGCCGACCGCCGTCGCGAGCACCGGACGACCGAGGGCCCACGCCTCGACGATCTTGCCGCGCGTACCGCCGCCGGTGCGGATCGGCAGATACACGGCGTGCGACACTTCGTAGTGCGGCTTCACGTCGGCGACGGTGCCGACGACCTCGACCCCGTCGCGGCCGCGGAACACCCCGAGCCGGTCGGCGTCGTCGCGGCCGACCAGGCGCGCGACGAGACCGGGAAACGTCGCACGCAACACGGGCAGGTGCTGCACGACCAGTTCCTCGATCGCCTCGAAGTTGGGCGGATAGTCGATCGTGCCGACGAACAACACGCGCAGTGGGCCCGGCTGCACCGGTGTCGGCGGCAGCAGCGGCAGCTTCGCCAGGTCGACCGTGACCGGCACGGTCACGATGCGCGCCCCGGGCGCCATCGTCAGAGCCACTTCGCGATCGAGGTCCGAGACCGTGATCGTGAGGGCGGCCTCGCGCAGCTTGCGCGTCTCCAGCGCCGTGATGGTCCGCGCTTCGAACGACCGCGTCAGGCGGTCGCTGAACGTGCGTTTCGTCGCACTCGGCCGCGCGAACACGCCGCCTTCGAGGTTGTGCAGGTGCAACACCAACGGCGCCGGGAACGGCGGCAGCACCGGGAACACGAACGACGAGTCGGCCACGACGGCCGCGGGCCGCAGCTTCGACGCGAGCGTGGCGACCACCGCTGCGGCTGCGTCGCCCCAGCGGCGCTGCAGCAGCTCGGATCGGCCGCGCGCCCAGGACGCGAGCTTCTGCGCGAACCCTGGTCGCGGCGCCGCCGGCACTTCGACCGGATGCACCTGGATGCCGGCGGTCGCGGCGAGCACCGCGACGTTGGTGCGTTCCGCATCGCTCGCCACGGGCGCCACCAGGTGCACTTCGTGGTCGGCCGCGATCGCGTCCAGCAGGAGCCGCGTGCGGATGCTGCCGCCGTGGGTCAGCGGATGGGGCACGTACGGGGCCAGGACCAGGATCTTGCGCATCGCTCGCGGCGTCGCGGACGCGGCCAAGGTATGGTCGCACGCGTGTCCTCGCCATCGTCCGATCCGAGCCAGGCCCTCTCCCGATTCGCCGACGAGCTCGCCGCACTGCGCCACAGCCTCGACGGCATGGGCGAGAACATGGCCGCCCTGCAGGCCGAGAACGCCGACCTGCGCGCCCGCGTGGCCCACGCCGAGCAGGCCCGCGCCGACCTCGTGCACCAGGCCGAACACCTGGTCGAGTTGCTGGCACAGGCCCGCCGCGAACTGCGCGCTGCCCAGGGCAAGCCGGCCGCAGGTTCGTGACCTGGTCTAGCCGATGCCGCGTTCGAGACGCTTGCCCAGCAGGCGCAGGAACGTTCCTTCGGGGCTCGGCAGGTCGGAGCCGGCCCTGGCGCCCAGGAACTGGCCCCAGCACTGCCACTTCACGTAGTCGGTGGTCCAGCGCAGCGCCTCGGCCTCCTCGTCGGCCGGCAGCTGCAAGCCCCTGACGTAATCGCAGTGCTCCTTGGTGGCGTGCACGATCGCACCGTCGAGTGCTTCGCGGGTCGGGATGCCGACGATCCCGAACAGCTTCACCAGGTTGCGGTGATCGCAAAACGTTCGTTTGCCCTCGGCCCACGCCGAACGGTCGTGGCTGTGCATCACCACCGCCCCGCCATGGTGCGCGAGCGTGAAGCCGGCGGCGACGACACGCTTGCCGAACCACACGTCCTCGCCGAAGCGGCGCGGGCCGAGCGGAAACCGCTCCCACGCCTTGCGCCGGATCATCGACGCGACGTTGTCGAACGCGCACGTGAACAGCCGTTCGAACGGCGGCAGGTCGTCGAGCGTCTTGCCGTCGGGCAAACGCTTCTTGGTGACGCCATCGCCCCACCCTGGCCAGCCGAGGATGCGCCGCTTCATCACCGGCTGGCACTTCGCCCGCGGGATCTGCCGGCTCCAACAACCGACGACCATCGGATCGGCGAACGGCTCCACCATCTTCGCCAGCCAGTCCGGGCCCTGCAGCGTCGCGTCCTGCACCAGCAGCACGACGAAGTCGCCGGTCGCCATGCCGATGCCGAGGTCGCGGGTGCGGCCGTGGTCGAAGTCCTTCTTCTGGATCGACGCGACCCGGAACCCGGCCTGCAGCAGCCGATCGACGGTGCCGTCGGTCGAACCGCTGTCGACCGCGATCAATTCGGCGAAGGCAGGGTCGCGCTGGGCGAGGATCGCGGCGAGCACTTCGTCGAGCAGCGGCCCGGCGTTCAGTGTCGGCATGACGAGGGAGATGCGCACGGTCCGATCCTAGTGCCGCCGCTGCGTCGTCGTCACGGTTGCTGCCAATCGAACCGGCGCCCGACCAGGTCGAACAGCCGATCGTTGTGGCGGGCGAAGAACCGCTGCAAGCGCACGCGCACCGGCTCCGGCTTCGACTTGTCGTATTTGCCCTCGAGATGCACCGGGTAGTTGCCGAGCGCGTGGGCCGGCAACCCGACGTGGGCGAACGCCTGGTCCATGATCGGTCCCGGCTCGCGCCAGAACTGCTCGCTCTGCACGACCAGCATCTGCTCGCGCGGGAACTTGGAGAACCAGTTCTCCAGCATGTAGGCGTAGAGCCCGAGCCACACGTAGCCACTCTGCGTCCGCCAGTACTCTTCGGCCCCGTGGAACGGGTCGGGGCGCGGTTCGAGGATGTCGAGTTCCTCGTTCAGGGCCTGGTCCACCGTGCGCTGCTCGCGCCCGATCTTGCGGTCGTGGTGGCAGTGGGAGATGGCCTTGTCGACGGGATCGCGCAGCAGCACGAACAACCGGGCCGCGGGAAACGACGCGTGGATCAGGTCCTTGGCGTTCCAGATGCTGAGGTAGCACGAGCTCGCCTCGCCGGTGACGAACCGCGCCGGTCGATCGGGGGTGCGCGGGAAGTGCGACAGGTACCAATCCATGCCGCGCTCCGGGAACAGGTAGTACTCCGGCTCCTTCCAGATCGCGGGCAGCACCCTCGGGTGCTGGCACATGTACTCGTACAACGACGTCGTGCCCGCCTTGGTCGTGCCGACGATCAGGAAGTCTGGCCCCCGGACCGGCGCCGCTTCGTAGCTCCCCTTCAGTTCGGGATGCACCTGCAACGCGCGGATGTCCGTCGCGACGCGCAGGTGCCGCGCCGCTTCGGCCGTTCGCCCCAGGGACGTGAGGGCGTGGCCGCAGCACAGCCGCGAGAACTCGCAGTGGTGCCCGAGTTCGAACGCGCGCTCGTACAGGCGCACCGCCTCGGCCAGGGTGCCGTCCGCGACCAGCTGCTTCTCGAACGCGGGATTGAGCCAGTAGTCGTGGCGATGCGTCAGCGAATGCGCGAGCTCGGCGATGATGTAGCCCTGGGTTGGATCCAGGGCGACCGCCTGCCGGGCCAGCTCCGCACCGCGTCGGAAGTCGTGTGCGTCATTGGCTGCCTTGGCGGCGAGGACGAGGCTGCGAGCCGTAGTCGTCATGCAGGTTTCGATCGGGGACGGCGAACGCACCACAGACTAGCGCCTCGCTCCAGCGACGGCTTCGGCCAACTCGCGACCGAGACGCGCCGAAACCGCGCCCGCGACGCTGCACCGCACCCGACGGGGCGCATCGGTCCATGCCAAGGAAGATCCTGCGCCGGAGACTCCTCGTTCGCCGATAGGGGCGCTACCGTCCGCACCCGCAGCGCCGCCATGTCCACGCCTCCCTCGAACGGATCCGCCAACTCCGAGCGGAGATCGACACGGTTCGACCAAGCGCAGCTCGAGTCCCTACGCCGACAGGCCGGCCTGACGGTCGCCGCGGCGGAGCTGCCGGTCGTCTGCCGCGCCCCGAACGAACTGCTGGTGATCGGAGGCGACGGCATCGCCGGCTGCGAGTTCGCGAGCCTGCAGCCGGGCGACGCCGCGTTCGCGCGCGACGACCTGCGCGAATTGCGCCGTCTCGTGGCCACGTCGCAGTTGCCCGACTCCCCGTGCCAGGGTTGCCGCCACCGGCTGCAACACGACCTGCCAGCGCCGCCGCTCCGCGACTACGGCAGCCTGCCGGTCCGCAGCGAAGCCGACGCGCCGCGCCAGGTGGTCGTGCTGCTCGGGCCGGATGGGCTGCCGCCGGCAGCGCTCGACTTGCTGCGGCGGGAGTGGGCCCAACTGGCCATGCTGACGATCGACGCCGGCCCCGGGGACGGCCGGGCACTCGCCGCAGCTCTCGCCGCCCTGCCGGACGCTCAACCCGCACCGCGCCGTCGGGTGCGCACCCACGACGCGAGCGCCCTGGCGGCACTGCACGGCCACGGACCGATCGACGCCATCGAGTTGACGATCGGAGCGTTCGTGCCGGCCACCCTGGCCGAGGCCAAGACCGTCGCCACCGCGCTCGGAGCGAAGCTCACGGCCCGTTTCGTCTTCACGCCGGCGGATTGGTTCTGGTTCGAGGACGTGGCCAGGGGTTGCGCGGAACTCGAGGTGCCCCTCGAAGTCCACGTGCTCGACCGCGGCGGGATCGAACCCCTGGCGACGCTGGCCCCCGACGATCTGCTGGTGGTCAAGGACCACGTCGCCGGCAGCTGGGAACGGTTCAAGGCGAGCCGGGCCACGCATTCCGTCTCCGAACCGGCATTCGGCCGCCTTTGCGCGGAATTGCGCCACCTCCTGCAGCAACGACTGACCGACGAACTGCGCGCGGCCGCCGCACCGCCGACCGCGCGCCTCGCGTTGCCGCATCCCCAGCACCAGGCGTTCGACGATCCGACGCGGCGCGACCATTGGCGCCATGCGATGTTCGACCACGGCCACATGCCGCTGGTCGACGCCTGGCTGGTCGAGCACGTGCAGGGTCCGACCGGGACCGCGGTGCTTCGGCTCGCCTGGTTTCGCGCCCTCGTCCAGCGGCGCGCCCACGAGCGGCGCATTCCGGCATTGCTCGAAGCCCTGCGTCGCACCTACGCCACTGCGAAGGCCAGGAAGGCGTTGGCCGCCGAAGACCGCGAGTTCGCCGCGGCGTTCGACATCGGCCGCCATGGCGGCCCCTGGGCCGAGAGGCTGGGACTCACCCACGAACGCAACCGCAAGCGGCCGTTCGCGATCGGCAAGGCGCGCCCGGCGCCGACGGATGCGCAAGCCGACGTGACGGTGCTGATTCCGTCGTACCGGCACGCCGCCTACGTGCAGGAGACGATCCGCAGCGTCCTCGCGCAGCGCTACCCGAACTTCAAACTGCTGGTCGTCGACGACCGGTCGCCGGACGACACCGTGGCGCGCGCCCGCGAAATCTCCGACCCGCGACTCGAGGTGCGGGTCAACGCGACGAACCTGGGGCTCGGCAACAGCGTGCTGGAAGCGCTGGCGAGCATCGACACGCCGTACTTCGCACTGCTGAATTCCGACGACCTGTTCCATCCCGATCGCCTGCAGCGCTGCCGCGACGTGCTGGCCGTGGATCCGACGGTGCAACTGGTCACCACGAACCTGGTGCTCGTCGACCAGGACGGCGGCGAACTCCAGCCCGACAACACCAGCCTCGTGCTCGACGGCATCCAGGTGTTCGACTGGGTGCACTGGTACGCGCGCACGACGCCGAGCGCCACGTTGCCACCCGACCGGGTGTTCCCGGAACTGCTGGCGCGCAACTTCCTCGCCACCAGCACCAACCTGTTCGGCCGCACGGATTGGTTGCGGGCCCAGGCCGACTCGCTGCGCAGCCTGAAATACTGCCTCGACTGGCGCCTGTTCCTCGAAGCCGCGCGCACCGGCGCCCTGCGGCACCTGTCCGAGCCGCTCGCAGCCTACCGGCTGCACGCCACCAACACCGTCTGGTTCCGGGAAGGACGACGCTGGTCGTACTACCTGGAAGTGAACCGCGTCGCGGCCGACGCCATTCGTCGGTTCGCGGCCGACGCCACGACCGAAGACGCCCAGTTGTCGCTGCTCGAAGGTGTCGCCGCCCACCTCGCCCAGAACCGGGAGACGGACGGGATAGCGCTGTTCCTGAACGCGGTGCTGGACACCCTGGCCCTCGACCGGCTGGCGACGACCTCGCCCCGCGCCGAGGCCGTGCTGCAACAACTCAACGCCGCCGCCGAAGACGTCCGGCGACGGCTGGACTACGCCATCGACGCACGCGACGAAGCGACGCGACAACTGCGCGTGCAAGCCCGCCTCGGCGCTCTCGCCGGCGAACAGCGCCGCGTCGAACGGGATGCCCGCCGCTGGTTGCAGGGCTACTGCACGACCCTGGAGAATCGGCTGGCAGAGGGCCAGCTCACGACCGACCGACTGGAGAAGGAGAAGCGCGCGCTGCTGCAGCGCCAGGCCGAGCTCGACCAGATGATCCGCGGGCACGTCGACCAGACCCGCAAGCTCGACGGCGACCTGCACGGCGCGAACCAGCGCGACCAGGCGTCGCGACAACGCGCCGAACACGCCGAACAGCGTGCTTCGGCGTTGCAGCGCGACCTCGATGGACTGCGCGCCGATCTTGCCACGGCGCGTGGCGCCGCGAGTGCCGTCGAGGAACTGCGGGGCCTGCTGCAGCAGGAACTGGCTGCTGCCCGCACCGAACGCGATGCCATCCGCACCGAATGCGATGCGGTCCGCAAGGCGGGTGACGAGCAGGCCCGCTTGCTGCGCGCCGACCTGGCGCGCGTATCCGCACAACGGGACGAACTGCACGCCGAGCGGGACGAAGTGGCCCGCGCCCGCGACCAGGCGACCGCCGACGGCGCCGACCTGCGAACCCAGCTGGCGAACGAACGCGAAGCGCACGCGAAGGCCGAGGCCGGGCGCAGCGCCCTGGAACAAGCCCTCACGGACGAGCGCACCGCCGCCCGCGCCGCCGCCGAACAAGCCGCCCATGCCACGGCGCGCTTGCAGCAACAACTGCAGGCGGAATCCAAGGCCAAGGACACCACCCAGGCGGAACTGCGCCAGGCGACGCGACAACGCGACGATCTGCAACGGGCGCTCGACGCCGAAACCGCCCGGTTGCGCGCTCTCCAGCAGGTGAAGGCCGACCTGGAGAAACGCCGAAACGAACTGACCGGAACGCTGGCGCGCTGCCGCGAGGAGATGGCCCGGCTGGCCGCCTCGCGCGAATACCGCGCCGGCAACTTCCTCTGGAACAAGATGCCTCTCGCCTACATGTCACGCCGCGGCAAGAAGTGGTACCGACGCCTCGTCGACGCCAAGAACCGCTTCGCGATGCTGTTCCGTCGCAAAGCCTCCGCCGAGGGCACAGCCGTGGTGACCGCCTGCTGGCAGTGGCCGATCTACAGCCACACGTTCGTCTACCAGGAGATGATCGGGCTCACCCACATGGGGCTCGACGTGCGCCTGTTCCATTGGGACCTCGGCGAGACCGCGCAACTGCACAAGGCGTTCGGCTACCTGGCCGACAACCGCACGCAGCTGCAACCGATCTGGGAGAACCACAAGCGCGACAAGGAGCACTTCGACAAGACGAAGCCCGGCCGCCTGCGTGCGTTCCTCGAACTCGTCGCAAAGGCCACCGGCCGCAAGGTGGACGAACTCGAGAAGGAACCGATCGTGCTGCAAGGCTGCACGTTCGCGCGCATGGCCGAGCTGGCGGGTGCGTCCTACCTGCACAGCTACTTCTTCTACGACCAGTCGTTCATGGCGATGCAGGCGGCCTGGTTGCTGGAGCTGCCGCGCGGAGTGTCGTGCTACGCCGACCACATGCTCGCCGACTACCCGTTCAAGCTGGTGCCGATGCACGTCGAATTGGCCGACGTGGTCGTCGCGACCAGCGCCCGCATCAAGCGCGAGCTGTCGCAGATGACCGGCGGCCGCTTCGACGACAAGATCATCGTCAAGCCGAACGGCGTCGACGGCGCCCGCTTCCCGCCCGTCGTGCGCCAGGACCGCAAACCGGGCGATCCGTTCGAGGTCGTGTCGATCTCGCGCATCGAGCCGAAGAAGGGACTGACGCACCTGGTCGAGGCGGTCGCCGCGCTGAAGCAGAAGGGCTACAAGGTCAAAGCCCACATCGTCGGCAGCAAGGACCAACACAGCAAAGGCAGCCTCGAGTACGCCGCCGAGTTCGAGCAGCGCATCAAGGACCTCGGTGTCGAGGACGAAGTGATCCTGCACGGCATGAAGCGACAGGAGGAACTGCCGCCCATCCTGCAGCGCTGCCGGGCCTTCGTGGCCCCGTACGTCGAGATGGGCTCCGGCGACAAGGACGGCATTCCGACCGCCATGCTGGAAGGTCTCGCCTCCGGCCTGCCCGTGGTCACCACCGACTCGGGCTCGATCCTCGAAGTCGTGACCACCGAAGTCGAGGGCCTCGTCGTGTCGCAGCGCGACAGCAAGGCGTTCGCCGCGGCCCTGCAGCGCCTCATCGACGATCCGGCGTTGGAACGCCGCATGGCCAAGGCCGCCAGGGCACGGTTCGATCGCGAGTTCGACATCCGCGTCACCGAAGTGCGCCTGCACGAGCGCGTCGCCGGCCTCGTCAAGATGCGCAAGGCTGCGGGCGAATCGAAGCCTGCACGCTGAGCCATGCGGCTCCTGTTCGTCGTCCACCAGTTCTTTCCCGACTGCCAGTCGGGCACCGAGCAGTACTGCCTCGCCGTCGCCCGCGCCGCCCGCGCCGCCGGCGACACAGTGACCGTGCTGTCGCTGCACTGGGACCACGACCGCGACTGGCCGGCGATCAAGCTGTTCGAGCAACCGTACGACGGGTTCCGGGTGCTGCGGCTCAACCACTGGCGCCGCATCAACGCCAACGACGTGCTGCGCGACTACGAGAACCGCCATCTGGACGGCTGGTTCCGCCAGGTGCTCGACGACGTGCGTCCCGACGCAGTGCACTTCTTCCACCTGCGGCAACTGGGCGCCAACCTGATCGGCGTGGCCAAGGCTGCCGGCGCGCGCACGGTCGTCAACCTGATGGACTTCTGGTACCTGTGCCCGCGCTTCACGCTGCTGCGCGCCGACGGCAGCCTGTGTGGCGGGCCGCCCGACGGCGGCCGTGGTTGCGTCGCCTGCCACACGCCCGAACTCGCCGGCACGACCGCGGCGACCGGCGCGGCGATGCTGACCAGCGACCCGCCGGCACGCTTGCGCGCCCTGCTCGACCGCCCGGCGGCGATGCTGCGCAACCTGGCCGCAGCCGACACGATCGTCGCACCGTCACGCTTCCTGGCCGACATGTTCGCGAACAACGGCCTGCCCCGCGAACGCGTGCAGGTCGTGCCGTACGGGCTCGCCGACGGCCGCATCACGCCGGTCCCGACCGCGCGACCGCGCACGCCCCTGCGCCTCGGCTTCTGCGGCGTGCTGTCGCCATGGAAGGCGCCGCACCTGGCGATCGAAGCGGTTCGCGGCAGCACCGCGGCCGTGACCCTGACGATCCACGGCAACGCCGCCGAGACGATGTTCGCCGACTACATCGCCCGCTGCCGCAATCTCGCCGGCATGGACCAGCGCATCACGTTCGCCGGCCCCTACGGTGAAGCCGACACCGGGCGCGTGTTCGCCGGACTCGACGCCCTGGTGGTGCCGAGCACGTGGTACGAGAACACGCCGTTCGTCGTGCTCGAAGCCTTCGCCGCCGGCGTGCCGGTGGTCGCCTCCGACCTCGGGGGCCTCGCCGAAGTCGTACAGCACGAGCGGAACGGGCTGTTGTTCCGCGCCAACGACGCGATCTCGCTGCGCGCCGCGATCGAACGCCTGGCCGGTGATCCGGGGCTCTACGCTCGCCTGCAGCCAACCCCACCGCACCCGGTCGCGCGCGACCTGCAGTCGTTCCACACCGCCTATCGCGGCTGAGTCCACGCGCGCAGGACGGGCAGCAGTTGCGCGGCGGCGGCGTCATGGGCTCGCTGGCTCGGGTAGTACTCGTTCCACAGCCAGCCGTCCCGCAGCACGGCGCCGTCGATCGGCGCCGACGCCGGCCACAGCCGCTGCGGCAGGCCCTCGGCACACACGCACTCGCAATACGCGGTGAACTCCGGACGCACGCGTTCGATCACGTCGCGGTCGAGCAGCTGCGGGAACGTGTTCAGCACGCCGTGGTCGCTGCGCCAGTCGATCGTGTAGTCGGGCGTTCGCGCCGATAGCCACGACAACACGGTCGGCACCGGCAGGCTGCGGGCGATGTGCCGCATGCCGACGGCCCAGTCGTCGCGCGTCTCGTGCACGACCCGCTGCAGCAGGCCGAGGTCGTCGCGGGCGCGCACCTCGCGCAGGAACTCCTCGAACCGCAGCCAACGCCCGGTGCGCAGGCAACGCCCGGTGTTGCGGCCCGCCCCGGCGTCGAACAGCGAGTTGCTGGCACTGCGCCCGGCGAAGCACTGCACGACCACGGCGCGCGCGCGGGACAGGATCGCGAGCACGTCGGGCCCGCCGGCGAAACGCGGCCCGGCCCCACCGAGCCCGAGGTTCAGCACCGGCATCCCGAGGCCGCGCGCCAGCTGCGTGGGGAACGGCTCGGCGACGAACCGGCCGAACGTCTGGGCGCCGCCGACGCACGCCACGAACGGCTGCCCGAGGTCGGGCACGGGGCCGCGGAAACCGAGACCCGGCAGGCCCGGCACGGCTTCGATGCGGTAGTCG
>JAEUHV010000303.1 GCA_016794485.1 Planctomycetota bacterium | reverse complement strand
GTGGGTGGCCAACGCGGAACACGCCGACCACGAAATCGTCGTCGAGTGGAAACCCGTCGATGCATCCAAGGACCACCACGGCGGCCTGTGGGTCGCGTTCACCGACGACGCGGCCAGGCATGGTGGCCTGCGCGTCCTGTTCCACCGGCGGATCGCCGACCCGACCACGATGCTCGAAGTGGTCACCTACGAGCACCCGAACTGGAAGACCCTGGGCCACGTCTTCGTCGACGCGAAACCGCAGGCCGACGGCTTCCACCGGCTCGCCGCCCGCGTCTCCGGTTCGCGCCTCGCCGTGCTGCTCGACAACGCGCCGGCGCTCGAAGTGGACGCGGGCCACCCGTTGAAGGGCCGGACCGGCGTGCTGGCTGGAATGATCGCCAAGGCCCCGTCCTGCCCGGTCCGCTACCGCAACCTGCGCATCGACCCCTTGCCGGCCGACCAACCGAGCGACGAGCAGGTGCGCGCCAACGCCGAAGCCGAGAGCCGCGACGCGATCACCAAGGCGGTCACCGAAGGCAAGGCCCTGCTGGCCCAGAAGCAACCCGAAGCAGCATCGCTGCGGCTGCGCGACGCCCTGGCTCGCATCGACGAGATGGCACCCGGAATCCTGCGCGACAACCTGCGCAAGACGATCGACCCGCTGCTGCTCCAGGCCGACCCGCTGACGCCGAAGCGCCGCAAGACCGCACAGGCGATCGGAGCGGAGCTCGGCGCCCTCGCCGACCGCTACGCCGAGGCCGGCATGCCACGCGCTGGGCTGGCGCTCGCCACCCACGCCGCGAACTTCGACCCCGAAACGCAGGCCGCACGGGTGGCGGCGCTGCGCGACAAGGTCCGGCAGTGGAACATCGCGCAGGCGACGGCGCGCGCAGGCGAACTCGCCCCACCGGCCGACGACGGCACGGCTTTGCGCGACTGGTTCGGCAAGGGCCGCAAGCTGATCGCCGGCACCGCCGACTTCGTCCTGGACGGCGCAGTCGCGCGCGCCGGCACGATCCCCGTGCAGACGCTCTCGGTGTGGACCGCGGATCCGAACAAGCCGAAGCTGGCGAAGGCCAGCGTGTACGTGCAGCCCCTGGACCCGAAGGTCGGCGCCGGACTGTGCTGCGACTTCGTCGACCAGACCGACTACACCATCGTCCTGGTCGAACGGGGCGCCACCGGCCTGCGGCTGCGCGTGGAGCGCTGGGCTGCGCAACAGTGGATCGAACTCGCCGTGCGCACGGTGCCGCTCGACGCCTGGCGCCTCGACGGCTGGTTCCAGCTGACGGTCGAATCGACCGAGCAGGGCCTGACCGTGCAGTGCGCCGACACCGAGGTCAAGTTGCCGCGCAAACAACTGGGCAAGCCGGTCGGCACCTTCGGCCTCGTCGTGGCCAACTTCGGCAAGCAGGCCGCCGCGTGCGAACTACGGGCGTTCCAACCCGGCCCGTGAGGCCAAGGGCGCGAACGCTTCCCTCGCCTGTGCGCGGCCGTTGCCCTAGCATCGCCGCGCCATGACCGACGCCGCTCCCCGCCACGATTCCCCGCTCGCCAAGCAGGTCGCCGAGTTCTGCCTCGCCCAGGTCACCACACCGCAAGCGAAGCGCGACACCTTCCCGAGCTCCGCCCTGTGGGCCGCCGCCAGCAAGACCGGCACCACGCTGTGGCTCGACACCGGCGACGTCGACGCGGCGAAGGAACTGTGGGTGCGCGAGTTCACCGCGCTCACGACCAACAACACGCTGCTCAACAAGGAAGTGCAGAAGGGCATCTACGACCAGATGGTCCCGGCCGCGGCGGCGCTGCTGAAGAAGATCGCCCCGGAGATGACAAAGGACCGCGCGATCCAGGAGATCGCGTTCATCCTCAACGCGGTGCACGGCCTCAAGCTCGTCAAGACGTTCGACGCCGACGTGTCGGTCGAGCTGCACACCGCGACCGCGCACGACATCGACGCCGCCTACCAGTACGGCAAGCGCTTCCACGCGATCTGCAAGGACCGCTTCATCGTCAAGGTGCCGCTGTCGCCGGCCGGCCTGATCGCCGCGCGCCGCCTGCACGACGACGGCATCCGCCTCAACTTCACGCTCGGCTTCTCGGCGCGGCAGAACTGGCTGATCGCCAGCCTCGCCAAGCCGAACTGGGTGAACGTGTTCCTCGGCCGCATCAACGCGTTCGTCGCCGACAACAAGCTGGGCGACGGTAAGAACGCCGGCGAGAAGGCGACCTTCGCCAGCCAGCGCGGCCTGCGCCGCCTCAAGCAGGAGAAGGGCCTGGACGTGAAACAGATCGCCGCGTCGATGCGCAGCGGGCAGCAGTGCGAGGACCTGCTCGGCCTCGACACGTTCACGATGCCGACCGCGGCGGCGAAGGAGTTCCTGAAGGCGAACCCGGGTGCCGCGTCGCTGGTCGACAAGACCAAGAACGACCCGGCGGTGACGTTCGCGCCGACCGCCGACGTCGCCGGACAGCGCCTCGACTGCTTCTGGGCGATCACGCCCCAGTTCGAGAAGGCGGCCGCCGCATGCGCCGCGCTCGATCCGAAGAAAGCCACCGCGGCCGACGTGCTGAAGACGCTGGCGGCGAACGGGGCCGGCGACCTGTTCCCGCAGTTCAGCAAGGACGAGGACGCGAAGCTGACCAAGGAAGGCAAGATCCCCGTGCTCGCGTCGTGGCAGGACCGCGTCAAGGCGGGCACCGCGAGCTGGGACGGCATCCTGTCGGCCGCGGCGCTGGCGAGCTTCACGCAGGACCAGCAGGCGCTCGACGACCGCATCCGCCGCTTCGTCTGAGCAGTCGATGCCTGCCGCCCCTGGTCCCCGGGACGAGTTCCTGAGCCGCGAAGACCTCGACGAGCACGAGTACTCGCACGGGGTGTTCGCGCTGCCGCGCTCCGAGTGGCCGAAGCGAACGAGCTGATCCGGCCGGCCGCGCCCGCTCAGCAGAGGATCGACCAGACGATGCATGCGGCCACGACGGCGAGCCACAGCCGCAGGCCCCAACGGAACACCACGTCGAACACGACGGCGAAGCGTTCCATGACTCGGGGCGGCCGTGGCGACTCGTCCCAGTCGCTCGCGTCGTCGTCAGCGCCGTGTTCGGCGTCTGGATCGGCATCCTCGGAAGAACCTCCGGCCGCCTGATTGCTGTGCTCTTCCGCAGCCGCCGGTCCCGCGGGAACCGTCGGGCCATGTAGCAGTTCCCGCGCCCGCTCGAGTTCGCTGGCGAGGACCACGACGAAGGCCCGGTAGGACGGACCCGAATAGAGCCGTTCGCGAAGGCCTTGCCGCTCTGCCTCGGCGTTGGCCAGCGCCACCACGCCGCGCGCACGCAACCACGCCGCAGTCGCTTCGGCATCGGTCGGTGAGGCCGACGAAGTCAGTTCGACGAAGTGCTCCTCGATTGCCACCACCCGCGGGTCGCGCGCGCGCGCCCGCGGGCGGCAGATCCAGGCCACCAGGGCGAACAGCCCCAGCACCACGGCCATCGCCGCGACCTGGCCTGCGTGCAAGGCAACCAAGAACCCGACCATGGGCGGCGCAGACTAACCGATGCCGCGCCCTCCACGTTTCGCGGGAACCGGGCGCGACGCACGGCATTGGGCCACCCCCGCACGACTGCCGGCGCGCAATCCACCGGTGCCGCCGGCAGAATCCGGTGAGCCGCTGCTGCTCCGCCACCGTTCGTGCTTCGCCAGACCACGCCCATGCATCCGAACGCCCGCCGTCCGCTCGCTTCGTTCCTCGCCGCCATTGCCCTGGCCGCCGCGCTGCAGGCGCAGACCCCGATCGGATTCGAGGAGACGTATGCGCTGTCCGCCGACCGCGCGGCCGCGGTAGCGACGCTGATCCCGGGCTCACCGGACTGGTACTACTGGCATTGCCGTGAGCGGCTCGACGCGCGCGACTTCGCCACCGTGCGCCGGCTGCTGCCGCAGTGGGTGCAACGCCACGGCAGCGATGCGCGCAGCAACGAGATCGAGTGCCGCGAGATGCTGCTGTCGGCCGACGGCGATCGCGAGCGCACGTTCCTGTGGCTGAAGGACCGGCTCGGCCTCGGCTTCGACCACCAACCGCAGATCCCCGGGGCCGCGACGACGTTGCCGACGCGGCTCGACCCGCAGCTCGTGGCCCAGGCGACGCTCACTGCGCGCGCCTTCGCCAACCACCCGGGCACCGTGCAGGGCTTCACCGACCTGGCGATCCGTGGCCTGGCCGACACGAACCTCGACGCCGACCAGCTGCACGACCTGCTCGGCCGGCTGCGATTCTCCGACGTCGACAACCTGCCCGCGCTCGTCGTACGCGACCTCGACCATCGCGTCAGCGGTGGCTTCGGATCGCTCGCGATCCACGCCGCACTGCGCCTCGACCAGCTCGAAGAATGCGCGCGCCTGCGCCCGGATCTGCTGCGCGACGGCAACTTCGTCAACGCCTGGCTGATGCAGGCGACCCCGACCGACCCGTTCTGGCAACACGATCCGGCACAGCGCGCGGCCCACCTGCAGCGGCTGTGGACCTTCGCCCAGCGGTTGCCCCCGGCGTTCCGCTCGTTGCAGGCGCAGGTGCTGCACCAATGGCTGCAGCACGAACTGACGCAAGGCGGTCCCGACAAGCAGCGCTTCCTCGCCTACCTGCGGCTGCCGCGCCCCACCGGCCACGCACCGTTCCGCGAACGACGCGGCGAGGATGCGATCGCCGACCTCGGCCAGGCGTTTCCGACCGCGCTGCCGCCGTGCGGCGACGACGGCGAGTTGGTGCGCGCGTGCCTCGAGCACTTCTTCGCCACCGAGGCCAACGCCGACGCCTACACCGAATGGCTCGACGCCGAGTGGGTCCGCGGGGTGCTCGCGGAGACCAAGCTGCTGCGCGGCGACGGCGATCCCGAACGGTGGTACGGCCTGCTCGCCGACCCAGCCCGCGTCGAACGGTTGAAGGACCGCGTGGAGATCCGCTTCGCGCCGACGACGACGCGGCACTTCCGCGCCGGCGACGCCGTGACGCTGCCGCTCGACGTGAAGAACGTGCCGACGCTGCTGGTGAAGGTCTACGACGTCGATGCCGCGCGCTACCTGCAGGAGACGGGGCGCGAGGTCGATGCGGGCATTCCCCTCGACGGCGTCATGCCGAACTTCGAACAGACGCACACCTACGGTGAGCCGCCGCTGCGCCGCGTGCGCCGCACGTTCGAGCTGCCGATGCTCGCCGAAGCCGGCACCTGGGTCGTCGAGTTCGTCGGCAACGGCGTGCGCAGCCGCGCCGTCGTCCAGAAGGGCCAGCTCCGCATGGCCGAACGCAGCAGTGCCGCGGGCCACCTGGTGCGCGTGTTCGACGAAGCCGGTGATCCGGTGCCGGATGCGACGGCGTGGTTCGGCGGGCGCGACTACACCGCCGACGCGCGCGGCGAGATCCTGCTGCCGTTCTCGACGGCTCCCGGACAGAAACCCGTCGTGCTTCGGCGCGGTCGCCTCGCGTCGCTGGCGCAGCTGGAACATCGCGCCGAGACGTTCGCGCTCGATTGCCACGCCCATGTCGATCGCGAGGCGCTGGTCGCCGGCCAGACCGCGAAAATCCTGGTGCGCCCGAGCCTCGCGCTCGACGGCCGACCGGTGGCGCTGGCGATGCTGCAGGACGTCGTGCTGACGATCGTGGCCACCGACCTGGACGGTCGCAGCACCACCGCCGAGGTCCGCGATCCGGCGTTCGTCGACGATCGCGAGTTCGTACACGATCTGGCCGTGGCGGAGCGGCTGGTGTCGCTGACCGTGTCGCTGCAGGCGAAGGTGAAGGACCTCGCCGGCAACGACGTCGCGCTGGCGACGGAGCAGGTCCCGTTCCACTTCAACGGCATGGACGCGGGCGTGGCGACCTCGTCGTTCCAGTTGCTGCCGACGCGCACGGGCCACGTGCTGGAAGCGCGCGGCAAGAACGGTGAACGGCGCGCCGGCCGCGTCGCCCATGTGCAGCTGCGGCACCGTGACTTCGCCGAACCGATCGACGTCACGCTGCAGACCGACGGCGAAGGCCGCATCGAGCTCGGTGCACTGGACGGCATCACCTCGATCCTCGCCAGCGATGGCCAGCACGCCGCCGAGTTCGACCCTGCGCGCGCCACTGCAACCTGGCCGCAGACCCTGCACGGCCTCGCCGGCGACACCCTGCGCTTGCCCTGGACCGGTGCTGCACCGACGCGCCGCGACCTGTCCCTGCTGGGCAAGAACGACCACTTCGCGAACGTGGCCGTGCGCGACGGAATGCTCGAAATGCGCGACCTGCAGGCAGGCTCCTACCGCCTGCACGACCACACCACCGGGCGGGCCGTGCGCATCGAAGTGCTCGCTGGACGGCGGCACGGCGAATGGCTTGCAGATGCCCATTGGCTGCGTTCGGCGAGCCGCTCCACGCCGCTCACGATCGGTGCGGCCTTCGTGCGCGGCGAGCGACTCGTGGTCCAGCTCGGCAATGCGCGCGGCAGCACGCGCGTGCACGTCGTCGCGGGGCGGGCCGTGTCGCCGTTCGACCCGTTTGCGCACCTGGCCGCAGGTCGAGCCGTCGCGAGCGCGTTCGGAAGCATGCCGACGTCGGTGGCGTTGGTCGCCGAACGCGCCCTCGGCGACGAGTACCGCTACGTGCTCGAACGGCGGCACGCCGGCAAGTACGCCGGCAACATGCTCGCGCGGCCGAGCCTGCTGCTGAATCCGTGGCAGCTCGACTCCAGCGACACCACCGCGGTGTGGGGCGAGCCGGGCGAAGGCATGCCCGGCAGTCCGAACCCCGTAAACCTGCTGAGTGCGCGCCAAGAAGCCCTCGCCAAGAAGCAGGTCGGTGGCGCTTCCGGCACGGCCGCAAACCTCGATTGGATGCCCCACGGCAGCCGGGTCCTCGCCAACCTCGTACCGAACGCAGCCGGCACGGTCGAAGTGCCGCTCGCCGACCTCGGCGACGGCCAGTTCGTGCAGGTGCTGGCCCTCGACGGTGACGAAGCGGTGCAGACGGCGCTCGTGCGCGCCGAGCAACCCGTGACGCCGCGCGCGCGCACCCTGCAGCAGGCACTCGACGGGACCAAGGCGCTCGTCGAGCAGAAGCGCATCGAGTTCGTCGCCGCCGGCGCCACGACCCTGATCCCCGACGCGCGCTCGGCGCAGGTCGAGGTCCACGACTCGCTGGCGAGCGTGTTCCGGCTGTTCACGACGATCTCGCAGAACCAGGACCTCGCGCAGTTCGCGTTCGTGCTGGACTGGCCGAACAAGAAGCCCGAGGAGAAGGCGGTCCTGTACCGCGAACACGCGTGCCACGAGCTGCACTTCTTCCTCGCCAAGAAGGACCCGCAGTTCTTCGCCGCGGTGGTGCGGCCCTTCCTGCAGCAGAAGCTCGACAAGACCTTCCTCGACCACTGGCTGCTCGGTGACGACCTGACGGCGTTCACCGAACCGTGGGCGTTCGCGCAGCTCAACCTGGTCGAACGCATCCTGCTGGCCCAGCGGCTCGATGGAGCCGGACGCACGGCGGTGGCGCGCACCGTCAGCGAAGCGCTCGAGCTGCGGCCCTCCGATGTCGACCGTCTGTCGCTGCTGTTCGACCAGGCGCTCGACGCCAGTCGACTGGATACCACGAGGTTCCGCGGGCTGTCGGCTGGACTGGAGCACTATGGCAAGGCTCCGACGCGGCGTTCCGAGGCGCCTGATCCCGCCAAGAACGACGATCAGCACGGCGGCGTCGACAAGGAACGCAAAGCTGCGGCCGAACCGCGCCAGGACGGCAAGCTGGAGCGGGATCGCAACCTTCCTGCGGACGCTCCCGATGCGGGCGGCGTGGCGATCGGGGCGAATCTCGCGGAGGAACTCGACCGCCGCCACGAAGCGCGGCCGCTCTACCGCGCCGTCGCGAAGACGAAGCTGCTGGTCGAGCACAACTGGTTCCACCGCACGATGCAGGCGTCGACCGCCGACGTCGTCACCCCGAACCGGTTCTGGGCCGACTACGCGACGGCTCCCGCGGGCCAGCCGTTCGTGTCGAGCGCCCTGGTCGAAGCGACCGGCAGCTGCCTCGAGATGATGCTGGCGCTCGCGGTGCTCGACCTGCCGTTCACGCCCGGCAAGCACGAGATCACCGCGGACGGCGACGCGCGCACGCTCAAGGCCGCGACCCCGCTGCTGCTGGTGCGCAAGGAAGTGACGCCGGCCGAACGCGCCGAAGGCGGCGCACCGATGCTGCTCGGCCAAAACTTCTTCCGGCTCGACGACCGCTTCGAAACCGTGAACGGCGAACGGCGCGACCGCTTCGTCACCGGCGAGTTCGTCGTCGACGTGCCGTACGGCTGCCAGGTCGTCGTCACCAACCCGACGTCGACACCGCGCACGGCC